>CAYRII010000069.1:0-3858 GCA_964424245.1 uncultured Terriglobales bacterium
CTGGAACTGGTCCGCGACGCGGCCGGCGTCTGGAACTTTTCCAGCCTCGGCCAGCCGCCTGCCGCCGCGCCGCCTGCCGCCCCCGAGACTCCGCCGCCCCCTCCGCCAGCCGCCCCCAGGTCGCGCCTGCTCGCGCTCCAAAGCTTGCGCATCCGCGACGGCATGGTGGCTGTGACCGATCTCGAAAAGAAGCAGCCGCGCGCCGTCTATGACCACATCGATGTCGTCCTCGACGACTACGCGCCGGGCAAAGCGTTTTCCCTCGAAGTCGCGGCCCGGTTGCCCGGGGAAGGCGAGCCCGAGTTGCGACTTGCAGGCCGCGCCGGCCCTCTGGCCGACGGAGATTTCTCCGCCACTCCCTTTGACGGCACTATCAAGCTGCGCTCCGTGCCGCTTTCCTCGCTGGCGGCGTATCTGAAGACGGAAACGCTCAACGCGCTCGCTGCCACCGCCACCGGCGAAACCCGGTTCAAGCGGCGCGATGGGCAACTGGCTGCTTCCGGCTCGCTTCGCCTGGAGCAGCCGCGCGTGCGCGGGGTGGCTCTCGGATACACCCTGGCCGCCGCCTACGACCTGCGCCGAGAGCGCCCCGAGGATCCGCTGCGCATTGAGAAGGGCGATTTGCGCCTCGGTGCAACGCCCGTCAGCATCACCGGTGCCGTGAATCCCAATGCCGTTCCCGCCACGCTGGATCTGCGCATCCAGGCCGGCGACGTGGCGCTCGAAGAAGCGGCCCGGCTGGCTGCGGCCCTGGGTGTGGTTGCCAGCCCGGGAGTCAAGGTGGCCGGCCGGCTGAGCGTAGACGTTACGGCGCAGGGCGCTGCCAGCCAACCCGGGCTGCGCGGCTCGCTTTCCGTGCGCGACCTCACCATGACCGGCGCCGGCCTGCCCCAGCCCGTGCGCGTGGACGCGCTGCAACTGGTGCTCTCGCCGCAATCCATTCATGCCGATCCGTTTGCCGCCTCTTCCGGCGGCAGCCGTGTGCAGGTGGAGTTCACCCTTTCGGAGTACGCGTCGGCGCAGCCCATGCTCGACGCCTCGCTCAGCACTCGCGACGCCGAAATCGGCGAAGTGCTGGGCATGGCGCATGCCTCGGGCATCGACATGGTCAAAGGGATATCCGGTTCCGGGCGGCTGGCGCTGCAGGTGCGCACCACCGGCCCGCTCAAGCAGGCGGCGGCGCGCTCCTATTCCGGTGAGGCTTCCGTGCAGCGCGCCGTGCTCAACCTTCCGGCCCTGGCCAAGCCGGTGCGCCTTGACCAGGCCGGCCTTCGCTTCACCCGCAACTCGGTGGAAGTGGACTCCCTGAGCGCGGCGCTGGGCGGCACCAGCGCCACCGGCAATCTCCGCCTGCGCGACTTCGCTGCGCCCCGCTTGGAATTCAATCTCACGGCAGACACCATCAATCTGTCCGAGTGGCAGCAGATTCTTTCGGGTGGTGCGGTCACCGCGACCGCCGCCCCCGATCGCTGGCGCCTGGTGCCGCACGTCAAAGCACAGGCCCACGAATCCAGCTTCTTCTCCCGCATCACGGGCCGCGGCTCGCTCGTCGCAAACACCGTGATTTACGACAAGCTGCGCATGTCCAACGCGCGCGCCACCGTCACCCTCGAGCATGGGACCATCCGCCTGGCGCCGCTCGAAAGCGAAATCTATGGCGGCAAGCAACGCGGCTCTATCGTGATGGACGCACGCACCACGCCCGCCACCTACTCCGTCACCAGCCGCATGGAACGCGTCGACGCCAACCAGATGCTCACCGCCGTCTCCTCCGTGCGCGACAAAATCTTCGGCCTGCTGGCGGCCAATGGCGATACTAGTTTCACCGCTTCCGCCGGCGGCGATATGGCGCGCACTCTGAACGGAAAAATGGCGCTGGACATGCGCGACGGAAAAATCGCCAACATGGACCTGCTCTACGAAATCGCCTCGGCAGCCAGGTTCCTCGCCGCGGGCCAGAAGATGAAGCCCTTCACCGATGTCGCCCAGCTCGCCGGCGACATTGAGCTGCGCCAGGGCGTGGCCCACACCCGCAATCTCAAGGCGGTCATCAGCGAGGGCAATCTGGCCGTCGAGGGCACCGCCAGCCTCGTGGACCAGTTCCTGAACCTGCGCGTCACCGCCGTGCTCAGCAAGTCGTTCAGCGCGGACGTGGGAGGGACCGGCATCGGCGGATTCATGACCACCGCGCTGGCCAATCGCAACGGAGAACTCGTGGTTCCCTTGCGCGTTACCGGAACGTTCGAAAAACCGCGCTTTGCCCCCGACCTGGAAAAAATTGCCAGGATGAAGCTGGAAAATCTCGTCCCCAGCCTCTCCAGCCCCGGCGGGCTGGCGGACATCCTGGGCGCGCTGGGCGGGAAGTCGCAACCTGCGAAGGAAACCCAGGATTCAGGCGAGAGCGCGGATCCGGCGGCGCAGAAAGAACCTGCGGCCAAACCGGCCAATCCGCTGGAAGACATTCTCGGCGCCGTGCTCGGCGGACAGAAGAAAAAAACGGCGCCCGCCGCGCCTCCTCCGGGGGAGGAGCCCAAACCCTCAGGCGACGACAAGCCGCCGGAACCGCCCAGGTAGTCTCTCTGTCCTCACGTTCTCGGGTTGAGCAATCAAACGGCACCGTCATCCCGAGCGAGGGAGGGCTCCCGCGCGTTCTCCTCAGCGCGGGAAACCCGAGCCGAGGGATCCGGGTTTTGCTTTTTTCGGGGAAGGTAGTCGGTTTCCGGCTGAACGCTGCCTTCTCGGTCCCAGCCCCGTCAGAGGCGAGTGAAAGTAGCCCGGCACGAAGTGCCGGGAAAGCGTCCGAGAACGCCCCAAGTCCCGGAGGGACGACTGAACGGTAGGCGGAACAGAAGGTAGGACGTGACGGCGCCTAGCCGGTTTCTTCCAACTGGCCCTGCTCCATCTTTTCCTGGCAGGGGAGGCAATAGCGCGTCCAGGGTACGGCATCCAGCCGCTTGCTGTTGACGCCGCTGCCGCAGTGGATGCAGGAACCGAATCCGCCTTCGCGAATGCGCTCCAGGGCGCTCTCCACCAGCTGCAGAATTTGGCGCTCGCTGTTGCTCTGATGGAAGAGAAATTCCTTGGTGTAGGAACTGGCGGCCTTGTCCGCGATGTCCTGCGCCGTCTCCGTGTCCGCTGTCCGGCCGGCTAACTCCGTACTGGACACAATGCGGCGCAATTCTTGCTGCTTGGCCTCCAGCTTCTTTTTGAAATGCTCCAGTTTCCTCTTGTCCATGGTGAAGCTCTTTCGGGCCGCTCGCGTGTCCTGCGAAAAGGCGCACCGCAGCGAGACTAAGCGGAAGATGATATGCGCGGAAAAGAACAGCGTCAACTGCTCTGGAAAGCGCCGGCGGACCCGCGGCCGGGTCGGGCGCCGGCCGCAGCATTGCCTCCTGCGATTCTCTAGCTGCCGTTGTTGGTGCGCAGCTTGTCTGGCATGAAGTGGTAGGGAGGCCACGGACCGGAGATCAGCAATTCGCAGTTCTTGAGCTGGCGGGCTGCTGTGTTGTAGCGGTTCTGGTACTTTTCCACGGCTTTGTGGTCGATCAGGTGGGCGATGTCAATCAGCAGGCCGCCGGAATCCACTTTCCTGCAGCAGATCTCTTCTTCAATCGGATGAAACAGCTTGTGCACCTGCACCGAGATGGCGCGCGCCTTCACTTGCCGTTCTCTTTGCCGCGTCGCCTTTTCGCGCAACCGCTCCAGGTATTCGCCACCGGCCGTCGTGGGAAGAGGACCATCGCTCGCCGCCGGCGCCAGTGTGCCGTCTTTCACCAGCAGCTTCAGGTGCATCTCCGCCTTGCCCTTCAGCCGGAACACGCTGGCCACGAACGCCTTGCGATTGGAACGCACGGCCTT
>CAYRII010000069.1:3868-11291 GCA_964424245.1 uncultured Terriglobales bacterium
CGCAGCGAATCATCGCTGTCAAAGATGGTGCCGAACCGGAAGGGCAGCACCGTAGTGTTGCGGAAGCACTCGCTCACCACGCGCGCGTGGTCCAGGATGGCTTTCTGATCGAGAGTGGAAGAACGCACATAATCGCTCACAATCACCGCGAATTCGCCGCTGGGATATCCGTAGACCTGGGAGCCTTGTACCCCTTGAAGACCTTCGATCGGGAAGGGCCGCCGGGCTCGGGTGTCACCCTGAAACGCCTTCTGCTCGGTGATGCAGTATGCATACCACGACATGTCGTCCCTCCATGGGCTGGCGTCCGCGGCTGAACTGCGGACAGCGTTAACTTCGGGCTGACGTCAATTGTGGAAGCTGTTTGGCTAGGGCGATGCAAGGAACATGGCGACTCGCCATGTCCATCTCTTCCATCCTATTCGCCCCCACAGAAAATATCAACTCTCCCAAATTCTCATCGTTTCCGCCTGCCGCCTGCGGCCTGCAATTCCAGGCCGCGCAACACCACGCGCTGGATTTCATCCACCGGCGCCGGCTTGCCCGTCCAGATTTCGAATTGCCGCGCCGCCTGGTGGATCAGCATCTCCCAGCCCGGGATGATCTGCGCTCCGCGCGCGCGTGCCATCTTTACCAGCCGCGTTTCCACGGGCGTGTATACCATTTCAAACAGGTAGCGCGTCTGGATCTCTTTCTCCTTGAGCAGCGCAGCCCGGCTGCCTCCCATCCCCACCGGCGTGGCATTGACGATGGCGTCGAACTGCAGCTTTTTCAGGTCCAGGCGTTTCACGTACTTGGCCCGCGCCTGCCGCGCCAGCCGCTTCCCCGCCGAGGCTGTGCGGTTCAGGATGTACACCTCCGCCTGGCGTTCCTTCAGGCCGAAGACGGCGGCGCGCGCCGCTCCTCCCGCCCCCAACACCAGGATTTTCGCGCCCGCAATCGTCAACCGCTGCTCCAGAGGGCGGATCACTCCCGCCACGTCCGTGTTAAACCCGTAGAGGTTGCCATCCTGCGCCCGGATCACCGTATTGCAGGCGCCGATTCTCTCCGTCACCGCGTCGGTGTTGTCCAGGTGCTTCAGGACCTCTTCTTTGTACGGCATGGTGACGCTCAGTCCGTGGATGGGAATGTCGCGCACGCAAGTCAACAAGTCCGAAAGCTTGCGCGCGTGCAAGGCCAGGTACACCGCGTTGACGCTCTCCCGGCGAAAGGCGGCGTTCATGATGGCCGGCGAAAGCGAGTGCGCCACCGGGTCTCCCGCCACGCCATAGACGCGCGTGGCTGCGTCCACCAGGTGGATGCGATACGTGTCTTGCAGCGTGCGCGCCTCGATCTGCCCCGGCGCCGTCGCCTCCCCGGCGCTGAATGCCGCAAAGGTGAAGGCGCTCCCCGCCCGCACTCCCAGCACCCGGCTGATGATTCCCTGCTCGCCCATGCACAGTCCCACCATGGAATGCTTTTCGGTTTTCTGCTCCAGGAATTTCATCATCTCCACGTTGTCGGAAAGGCAGGTGGCCGTGGTCACAATCTTGTAAAAGTCCGCCGGAATGGCCTGCATCTTCTGAAACGTTTCCGCCAGCTTCCGCGTGGCCCGGAAGTTGTGGAAGGAAAGCACCAGTGCGGCCTGGGAGCGCAGGCGGGCAATTTCCGCCGGCTTGGCCTTCAGGGCGCTCTCCAATTCCAGGTCCAGCAGGTGGCACCCATGGCTGGCCGCGCGGCCCAGCAGCGAAAGCTGGCCGGCCAGCGATCCGCGAAATTTGCCCCCGTTCACCGCCCGCCGGCAGGTTCCAATGGCCAGGACCTCGGGGTGGTATTCCAGGAAGTTCTTGATTCGCGTAAACGCTGTGCCCGGCTTCCTGAGGTAATCTAACCTGAACTCAATAAAGGGGTTATCGCGAACTACGGCTTCCGCCTTCTCCGTCAGTTCGGCGGGGCTGGAGCCGGTGATGGCCACGCAGATACGCGGCAGCCGCAGCGGCAGGAAGCGCGGGATGTAGGTGACGCCAGCAGACATCGCAAGAGCCGGAGGCGCCGCATATTACAAGTGCTGCACCCCATATGCAACGGGCAAACTCCTGCCCCCGGAGCCCGGCCCCACCGGGGAGTATCTTTTGCGTTAATATTCGACTCTTGACCATTGGCGGCTACTTTGCTAGCGTTCACCCGGAGAAGTGCCTGGAGCGCGGGGGTTTTCGTGCTTTGGGCCCCGTGTCCGCCCGCCTTCCGCGGTTGGATCTCCGGAGGTAACATGAAGAAAACAGGTCTTCCACTTACGATACTGGCGGTACTGGCCCTGACTGCGGGCCTCAGCGCCCAGTCAGCGTCCCCGGCAATTCTTGGCCAGGAGCCCACCTACTCGGACATGTATTGCGCCGGCTTTCTTACCAACCAGCTAATATCGCAGCAGAACTTTGTGGCTGGCGGCTGGGGCACTCCTGACTCCACCAAGTACGCCGATCGCGATTACGTGTATCTCAGCGGCGGCGGCTACCAGGAAGGCGCGCAATACAGCATCCTCCGCCGCGTGCTCGATCCCAACAAGTGGGAGCCCTACAAAGGGTATCGCCGCGCGGCTGCGGCCGTCGGCGAAGCCTACGCCGAAGTTGGCTGGGTCAAGATCGTGGGCACGCGGGGCGATATCGGCATCGCGGAAGTGGGGTTTGCCTGCGACGGCATGATCCCCGGCGACCTGGCCGTACCCTTCGTGGAAAAAACCACGCCCCAGATCCGCCCCGCAGCGGCCTTTGACCGCTTTGCCATGCCTAGCGGCCTGATGACCGCAAGAATCGTCATGGCGAGGGAGTTTGATTACCTGGCGGCCACCGGCCACAAGCTCTACCTGAATGTGGGCTCCAACCAGGGAGTCAAGGTCGGCGACTACTTCCGCGCGGTGCGCGACTACCGCACGGACACGCTGGAAGAAATCGACGCTCTGGCCTACAAGGCCTCCATTCCCGACGACACGCAGAAAATGCCGCCCACTTTCCCCAAGCGTCGCCTGGGTGAGTTCCCGCGGCGCAACCTGGGCGAAATGGTGGTGTTGAACGTCACGCCCTCGAGCTCCACCGCCATGGTGACCTACGCCATTGAAGACATCCTGGTAGGCGACGTGGTGGAAATGATGGAACCGGCGCCACCCGTTCCGCCGGCGCCCATGAATCCGCCGACCATTTCCTGCAGGGCCAACCCGGTGACCGTGCAGATGGGAGAGCGTTCCAACATCATCTGCGAAGCGGCCAGCCCCGACGACCGGCCGCTCACGATGTCGCACGCGGCCAGCGCCGGCACGGTGTCGCCGCAGAACGGTGACGCGATTCTGGAAACCTACAGCGCCAGTCCGGGATCCATTTCCGTGCGCTCCACCGCCACCGATGACCGCAATCTCTCGGCTTCGGCCATGACGCTGGTGAACGTGGAAGCGCCGCCACCGCCGGCGGCGGCCAGCAAGGTGAACGAAATCCAGTTCCGCCGCAACAGCGCCTACGTGGACAACCGCGCCAAGGCCATACTCGATGACCTGGCTTTGCGGCTGGAGCGTGAGCCGGACAGCACCACCGCGGTCATCGCCTCGGTGGAAGCGAAGGAGCGCGGCGGCGAGCAGTTGGCCACGCGTCGCGCGGAGAACACCCGCGCCTACCTGGCCACGGAAAAAGGCATTGACGCCAGCCGCGTGCGCATTTCCACCGCGGGCGAAGCGGGCCGCAAGGCCGACCTTTGGGTCGTACCCGCCGGGGCCGCGGAGCCACAGTAACCTTTGCGGGGTTTGCCTTGGGGCGCGCCGGACCGGCGCGCCCGCTTTTTTTTGCGCGAGCAGAAAACTCGTCACACCAGCGGCGCGGAAAAATCCTGATCGCCAAAGACCTCGGCGGTGAACGCCTCGACGACGGCCCCATGGCGCCAGGCGTCGTCTTCCAGTCCCGCCTTGCGGCAGGTCTCGCGCAAAAGCGTCAGGCGGTCCCAGCCGTGCTCCACCGCCACCTGCGGCAGCAAGAGGCCCCGCCGGAATCCCTGGCTTACCACCAAGCCATGCCGGCCGACGACCACCGCTTCCGGAGCGATCTCGGCCAGGGGCGAGAGCACGCTGATTTCCACCTGCAGCAGGGAGACTTCCTCCCGGCTGACGGGCAAAAAGCGCGGGTCCTGAAAAGCGGCGGCCACGGCGGTCTCCGCCACCGTCCGGTGCAAGGGCCGCAGCGCCTGCACGAAGCCCACGCAGCCCCTGAGGCGCGCGTCCAGGTGCAGGGTGGTGAACGCCGCGCGCGGCACTGCCAGATGCGGCCAGGGAACCACGGGCTCGAGGTGCGCGCGGCTCAGCGCGGCCGCGATCGAGTCATGCGCCAGGCGCAGCAGCCAGGCGCGCTCGTCCAGGGAGAACTCCGCAGGCGGCGGGGCACAGGCTGGAAGCGGGTTGTCACGTAGCGGCAACATCCGTGCGCTTCCTGCGGCGGCTGAGCACGAAGGGGCGCCGCCTTTGGCGCTGAACGAAGCTGCGGTCAATGCGCGACCAGAAGGCCGCAAAGTAATCCACCGCCGAGACCAGGGAGAGCAGCACCATGAACCACACCGAGAGGCGCGCCATCAGATCGATGGGGAAAAGAAAGGCGCCGAAGTTCCAGGCGTACCAGCGGTGCGCCAGAATGGCGGCCACCACGCTCACGATCTGGGCAAACATCTTGAACTTTCCCAGCTCGCTGGCCTCGATGGTGAAGCCCTCCATGGCGGCGATGGAGCGCAGGCCGCTCACCAGGAACTCGCGCCCGATTACCACTACCGCCATCCACGCGGGCACGATTTCCGGGTTGAACTGCACCAGGGAGATGAAGGCGGCGGTGATGAGCAGCTTGTCCGCCAGGGGGTCGAGCAGAATGCCCATGGTGGTGACCTGGCCGCGCTTGCGCGCCAGGTAGCCGTCCAGGCCGTCGGTGAGCGAGGCGGCAATGAACAAGAGCGAGGCCGCCAGCTCCTTCTGTCCCGAGGCGCTGGAAAAACTCCCGCCAAAGAGGATCCAGATCAGCAGCGGGATGCTGAGGATGCGCGTCAGCGAGATGTAGTTAGGCAAGTTCATGTTGTGGAACGGCCAACGGCCAGGGTCGGGAACTGCGCCACCGCCATTATCCTCCAGCCCTCTGTGGGGAAGCAATGGCGGCGGAGCGGTTGAAGGGAAGCAGGTCCGCGATGGGATCGGGGTCGGCGAGGGCCACGGATTCCGAGGGCAGAGCCTTGAGGCGCACGCGATGGAGGTTGTAGGCGGCGACCTGCAGGGCATAAACCAGCAGGGCGGCGCGGCGCGGGTCGAGGTGATTGGAGGCGAGGGCGCGGGCCACGCTGGTGAGCGCGACCTGGATGGCGGCAGCATCTTCGAGCAGGGGAAACTCGAGGGACTCGAGGATTTCCGCGTTGAGGTCGTCGGGCGAGGCGGACTTGGGCGCGGAGAGCTTGGCCTGGCGGGCCTGCTGGAGGTTGTGACGGCGGCGGCGGTCGCGGTGATGGAAGAAGCAGAGCGGCTCGCCCTCGAGGGCCGGGGAGCCGCAGAGGACGCCGTTGGTCTTGACGTGGATACAGGTGGGATATTGGGACATGGTTTGGCTGGGGGAGCAGGGGGTACCCCCCCTCCCCCTCCTTTCTGCAAGATAGCCAGAATCAACGAGTTAGGAAAAACGGGGCGGTAAAATCGTCTCCGGAAAGGAGTTACGGGGAAAATCGTGGAAGCAAAGAAGTTATCTGCGTGTTAAGGTTAACAATTACAGAATATCAATAAAAAGATACTTTGTCAAGGGAAAAATTGGGAAAATTTTCAGGCGGCGGTGTGGGGGCTGCCCTCAGAGGTTAGAGCCCTGCCGGGGCGGCCGAAGATAGCCCAGCGATTCATCGCTGGGAAAGTCGGGTAAAACGATCGCAGTCCCGATAGGGGCGGCTGAAGTCGGGTTGTTCCATCGCCGGGGGCGTCGTCCCTACAGGACTGGTGTTCGTCGGTCCGCGTACCCAACGCTGAAGCGTTGGGCTAGGATGCGTCGCCCCGAGCGGGGCTGGGGCGGTGGCAGATTCGACGAGGGCGATCTCCTGGTCTGTGAGTTCGCAGAGGTGGTAGGACCTGTCCGAGGATATCGGCAGGGATGACTTCGAAGGCATAGGACGGCCGCGAAGCTGAAGCCCACTCGACCTCCGCAAGGCCGAAGGCCAGAGCTACCGAGGCCAGACCTACCAAGTCGTGCCCCTTCGAAAGAGGGAATTCCCTGCCTCAGGGTGAAAACCGTGCGCTGATGCGACGCAGCCCGAGATGGCGTTGACAGGCCGACCAGCAATCTGGTGGGTCTGTCGGGAGGCTCAATCCGACTCCGAGTCTTCGCGGGCGCCGAAGATGCTGCGGCTCAGGTCCACGGCTTTGCGAGCGGCTTCGACGATACGGGCGAGACGCTGTTTGGTCTCCTCCGGGGAAAGGCGGGTTTGAGCCAAGAGCTCGCTTTCCAAAACGACGATCTGCAGCAGGTCGTTAAAGGAGTCGGCAGCCTTGCGGAACGCCTGCAGCATGGACGGGTCGGGTTTGGACATTTTGCCTTCAGCCGCATTCGGCGGTTGACAGATTTGAGACAAAGGGAAGCGCGTGGCGCGGACCCAGAGAGGGCTTGCTACGGGGCGGTGTCGTCGCGGGGATTCCTGTGGCCGGAGTCGTCTTCCACCAGGGGCATGGAGCAGATTTCCAGGAGGCGGACGGCTTCTGTGTCCCCCTCCTCGGCCAGTTTCATGAGCTTGGCCAGCACGGCCTCCGGATCCAAGCGGCGAAGAACAGGCTTGGAATAAGGTCGTTTCTTACGAGGGTGGATGTCGGTCAAAAGTGCCTCCTATGAAGAATTTGGCACAGGAGGTTCCCGATTTAGAAAAAAAGTGGTGCTTGTTCCAGTTCCGGAAATGGGACAGAGGAATCCCTGCTCCCGGGAGGGACCCTAGGGACCTTAGGGTTCCGGAGAGCAAACACCCAAAGATCCCTCGACGCGCCCTCCTTCGTCCGCCGTGGCGGACTCGGTCGGGCGGCTCGGGATGACAAAAAAAGGAACGTTGACGCGGGGTTGAAACCCCGCTCTTCCACCGCCAAGGCTGGAGATGCTGGGTCGCTGCGCGAGGCTTACTGAGGCCAGAGCTACCGAGCCCGACTCTTCCACCGTGAAGGCTGAGGCCCCGCTCTTCCACCGCCAAGGCAGCCGGGCCGCGGAAGGCCGGCCCGGTGGAAAGAGGGCAAGTCCTGCCAGGGACGGCTGAAGCTGAATGGGTTTCGTTCAGTCGCCCCTCCGGGGCTGGCGCCTGCGCAATCGTGACCCACCGATGAATCGGTGGGCTATTGTCATTCGCCCCTGGCGGGGCTGGGGCTGGGGCGGCGGCGGGGCCGGCCGGGCCCGAAAGACTCAAACCTAGGCGTAGATGCCGCGCA
>CAYRII010000070.1:0-11239 GCA_964424245.1 uncultured Terriglobales bacterium
TGCGGGAAGAGCCGGGCTCAGCCTCAGCCGCCCGCAGGAAGAGCAGCTCCTTGCGCAGCTCATCTTCGCGGCTGGAGGCGGCAAGCAGAATGCCTGCGTCGCCCGGCAGCGCGGGAGAAACGTGCTCGATGCTCTTCTGCCCGGCGTCGCTCACCTCGCGGGCAGAAACCGCCTCCGGGACGTGCCCGGCGATGGGAATGCCGGCGCGGCGGGCTTCGTCCGCTAGGGCCAGGAAAGCCTCGCGGGAAAGCCCCGCTTGCGCCTTGATGAAGTCCACACCACGCGCTTTCAGGGCGCGCGCCGCCTGCCGCGCCTCCGCCGCGTTGGCCACGGGAACCACGGTGGCATCGGCGGGCTGCGGCCCGTCGACGAAGGGGCCGGGGGAGAGAATGGCGGGGCCGGGAATTTTTTCGCCGGCAATCTCCTTGCGCATGGCCTGAATACGCGCGAAGTCTGAACCCATGTCGCGCGTGCCCACCACGCCGTGCGCCACCAGCAGCGGCAGGATGACCTGCGGGCTGAGCTCGGCCTCCGGCCGGATGGCCAGGTGGAGATGCATGTCCCACAGGCCGGGCATCAGGTATTTTCCCTTGGCGTTGATCACGCGCACATTGCGGCTGAGTTGGATAAGCCCACGGCGCGCGATGGCCTCAATGCGACCGTCGCGAATCACCACCGTCATATCCGGCTCCACGACTCCGGCTTCGAGATTGACGATGGCAACGTTGGTGAAGACAACGTACTGGGGAAGGCGTGCTGCACGGCTGCCCGCAGGAAGCGCAGCCAGCAGCAACAGCACCAGTGCTCGCGCAAGAACCTTCACGATGGGAAAAACTCCTACGAAGCTCCTTCGCTTCCCAACAGGCCCAGGAATCTCTGCTTCTCCGCTTCGGGCAGGAACGAGGCACGGAAGGAGTTCATGGCGAGCGCGCGCAGTTCCTGATCCGTGAAGCCGAAGGCTTCCTGCGCCAACTGGTACTCACGCGCCAGAGACGTTCCGAACATCTCCGGATCGTCGCTGTTCAGCGTCAGCAGCATGCCGGCGTCGAAGTAACCGCGCAGGGGATGCAGCTCAAGAGATTTCACGCAGCCGGTGCGCACGTTGCTGGAAACGGAGACCTCGACAGGCACCTGGTCGCGGACCAGGCGCGCCACCAGTTCGCGGTCGTGCCAGGCATTCAGTCCGTGGCCGATGCGTTCGGCCTTCAGGCAGTCCAGCGCTCCCAGCACGGATTCCGGACCGGCAGCCTCCCCGGCGTGCGCCGTAAGACGCAGGCCGTGCCGGGCCGCCTCGCGATACACGTGGCGAAAGATTTCCGGAGCGGCCTGGCGCTCGTCTCCGCCCATGCCGATGCCCACCACGTTGCGCGCGCGCAGTGGCACGGCCTTGTCCACCACCTTTTGCGCGGCTTCCGGACCCCATTGCCGAACAAAATCGAAGATCCAGAGCAGGGAGACTCCCAATTCCCTCTGCCCGCGCTCCCGTCCACGCTCCATGCCTTCGAAAAGAGCGTCGAAGTCCATGCCGCGGCGCAGGCACACGCCCACGGAGATGTACACCTCGGCGTGCAGAACGTTTTCCGCACGCAGCCGTTCCAGCAAGCGGTAGGTGATGAGTTCGTAGTCGGCGGCATCGCGCAGGCGGTTGGTGACTTCCTTGAAGGCCAGAAGAAAGCCGGAGAAGTCGCGGTACTGGTAAAGGCGCTGGACGGCCGCGAGGTCGAGCGGCTCGCGGTCGTGCCGCCGGCTGAGTTCCACCAGAGTTTCCGGCGCTACCGCGCCCTCCAGATGCAGGTGCAGTTCGGCCTTGGGCAGGGCCAGGACAAAGGCGCTGGGCTGGAGCGCTTCCGCGGTGATCTCTGCCGCGATTGGCCTCCGCCCCATGGGTTAGCCCCGGCTCCCGGCAAACTCGCTGTGCTTGCGGCTGTACAAAAAGTAGATGACGATGCCGATGCCCAGCCAGATGAAGAAGCGGATCCAGTTCATGATGGGCAACCCGGCCATCAGCAGCAGACAGCACAGAATGGTCATGACGGGCGCCAGCGGGCCGCCGGGTGCGCGGAATCCGCGCGGGCGGTCGGGCTCGCGGTAGCGCAACACCAGCACTCCAATCGCCACCAGCACAAAGGCGAACAGCGTGCCGATGTTGGAGAGGTCGGCCAGCGTGCCGATATCGAGCAGCCCGCCGGGAATTCCCACCACGAATCCCGCCACCCAGGTGGAAACATGCGGCGTGCGAAAGCGCGGATGCACCCGGCTGAAAGCTTTGGGCAGCAGGCCATCGCGCGACATGGCAAACCACACGCGCGCCTGGCCGAGCTGGAAGACCAGCAGCGAAGAGATCATCCCCATCATGGCGCCGAACAGCACCACAATGCGCACCCAGGGCAGGTCCAGGCGCCGCAGTTCGTTCACCACGGGGGCGGCGTTGCCCAAGGTCTGCCAGGGAGCAATGCCGGTCAGCACCACCGCCACGCCGACGTAGAGGATGGTGCAAATCACCAGCGTGGCGATGATGCCGATAGGCACATTGCGTTTGGGGTCGCGCGTCTCCTCGGCGGCGGTGGAGACGGAATCGAATCCGATATAGGTGAAGAAAATGATGGCGCCGCCGGTGAGCATCCCGGGCCACCCGTTGGGAAAGTACGGCGTGTAATTGCCGGTATCGATGTAGCGCGCGGTGAACACGATGAAAATCAGGATGGCGGTAATCTTCAGCGCCACCATCACGTTGTTGGTTTCCGCCGACTCGCGGATGCCGCGCACCAGCACCATGGTCAGGATCATCAGCACCAGGAACACGGGAATGTTGAAGCCAAAGTGCCAGCCGGGCGCGAAGTGCTCGCTGCCCGAAGGCAGGTAGGCGGGGTAGGACCATCGCGGCGAAAAGTGGATGCCGAACCAGTCGCCCAGGTTCACCAGGTGCTCGGCGAACCCTACGCCCACCGCCATGTTGCTGACGGCATACTCCAGGATCAGGTCCCAGCCGATGATCCACGCCACCAGTTCGCCCATGGTGGCGTAGGTGTAGGTGTAGGCGCTGCCGGCGATGGGGATCATGGAAGCCAGCTCGGCGTAGCAGAGCGCGGCGAAAGCGCAAACCACCGCCACCATCAGGAAGGAGAGGGCGATGGCGGGTCCTGCGCCCGGCCGCCCGAACGTGGGCGAACGGTAGATCAGGTACTCCAGCAGCGGAGCATGCAGCACCGACTGGGCCTCAAACGTCTGGCCCGCGATGGCCGTGCCAATCACGGTGAAAATGCCCGTGCCGATCACGGCCCCGATGCCCAGCGAGGCCAGCGCTACCGGGCCCAGCGTCCTCTTGAGCCTGGTTTCCGGACGGTCGGCGTCGGCAAGCAGCTTGTCAATGGACTTCTTGGCAAACAGTTGGCTGGCCAGAATTCAGCTCCTGGTATTCCAGATCGGCAGACGGCCCTACCGCTTGCCCTGGCCGCGCACCATCTTCTTGACTTTTTTCTTCTTCTCGCCGCGCCCGTGCGTGCGCTTGGGTTTAGGAGCGGCCTTCTTGCGCGCCGCCCGTTTTGCTTTCTTGCGTTCTTCCCTGCTGAGACTCTTGGTCTTCATGATGTCCTTGGACTCAATGGTAGGATGACGGTTGCCGAGCATCCGTTTTCTTTGGCGTCAGGCTTTCTCCAGCCGCGCGAATTTCTCCACCAGCTTCTTCAGCCCGAAGCCGGGGAATTGTACCGTAATCTTGGCGTCTTCACCTTCTCCTTCCCGCTTGTACACCACGCCCTCACCGTACTTGGGGTGCCGCACCTTCTGTCCGGGGCGGAAGCTGAAGCGTACCGCCGGCCCGCTTCGGTCCATCTTCGGCAGGGAGAATTTGCGTCCACGCGAGGCGAAAAATTCGGCGATGTTTTCGATGGAGTTGTAGGTAGGGACGGAAGAGCGCGCACGCGGGCGCCGACGCTGCCGGCCATTCTGTTTCCAGTCCTCGCCGGTCTCCTGCGAGTACTCGTAGTCGTAACCGGAGGCAGCGGCGCGCGCTGCCCCGCGCGGCGACCCCAGGTCTTCCATCAGGTGTGCAGGAATTTCATCGAGGAAGCGCGAGGGAATGCCGGCCTCGGGCATCTCCGTGCCGTAGCGGCGGCGGTAACGGGCGCGGCTGAGCACCAGCGAGTCCATGGCGCGCGTCATGCCCACGTAGCACAGGCGGCGCTCTTCCTCCAGCTCCTCGGGCGCCAGCAGCGTGCGCGAATGGGGAAACAGCCCCTCCTCGAGCCCCGCGAGAAACACCACGGAAAACTCCAGGCCCTTGGCGGCGTGCAGCGTCATCAGCGTCACCTGGCCACGCGGATCGTAGGCGTCGGTTTCGCTCACCAGCGCGGCGTGGTCCAGAAACTCGCTCAGGGTCTCCCCGCGGTCGCGCGAGTCCATGGCCGCGTTCACCAGTTCGCGCAGGTTTTCGACGCGCGAGTAGGCCTCCGGCGTGGCCTCCTCTTCGAGCTGGCGGATGTAGCCCGTGCGATCGATCAGGAACTTCAGCAGTTCGGCCACCGAGGCCGCGTGTCCCGGCTCGGCGTCGTCGCCGCTCATTGCGGAATCACCGTCTCCGTCTTCTGCGCTAGCCGCCAGGCGCTCAACGAACTTGCCCTCGAGCATGGCGCGCGCGTCCTCGATGATCTCGCGAAAAGATGCCAGAGCGGCCAGAGCGCGTCCTGAGAGCAGCCTCTGCTCCAGCGCTTCGCCCATGGCCTGCCACAGGGAGAGCCCGGTTTCGAGCGCCAGCCGCCCCAGCGTCTCCAGCGTGGTCTTTCCAATCCCGCGCGCCGGAGAATTGATCACGCGCAGCAGGGCGATGGAGTCGTCGAGGTTGTGCACCAGCTTCAGGTAGCAGACCAGGTCCTTGATCTCGGCGCGCTCGTAGAAGGAGAAGCCGCCCACCACCTGGTACTTGACCTGGTAGCGGCGCAGCGCTTCTTCAAACAGCCGCGATTGCGCGTTGGTGCGGTAGAGGATGGCGGCGCGCCCCTCGTCTTCCCCGCGCTCCGCCGCCTGGCGCAGGAAGTTGGCGATGGAATCGGCCACGAACAGGGCCTCGTTCTCGCCGTCCGGAGCCTCGTAGAAGCCCAGTCGGGCGCCGCCCTGGCGCGCCGTCCACAGCGTCTTGCCCTTGCGGCGAACGTTGTTGGCCACCACCGCCGAAGCCGCCCCCAGAATGTTTTCCGTGGAACGGTAGTTCTGCTCCAGGCGGATCACGCGCGCCTCGGGAAAGTCTTTTTCAAACTCCAGGATGTTGCGGATGTCGGCCCCGCGCCAGGAATAAATGGACTGGTCCTCGTCGCCCACCACGCAAACGTTGTGCCCGCCGCCCGCCAGCAGACGCATCAGCTCGTACTGCGGGCGATTGGTGTCCTGGTACTCGTCAATCAGCAGAAACTCGAAGCGGCGCTGGTAGCGCTCGCGCGCCTCGCTGGAAATGCGCAGCAGGCGCACGGCTTCGAGCAGCAGGTCGTCGAAGTCCAGGGCGTTGGCCTTGCGCAATTCTTTGCGATAGACCTCGTAAATGTGCGCAATGCGCTCCGCCTTGGGATCGGACGAGCCCAGGTACACCTCCTGCGGGTCCAGCAGGTGGTTCTTGGCCCAGGAAATGCGCGCCAGCACTCCCCGCGGCGGCATCTGCTTGGCATCGAGCCCCAGGCGCTTCATCGCCGCCTTCACCACCGCCTGCTGGTCGGCTTCGTCGTAGATGGCGAAGTCCTTGCGGTAGCCGGGGCCGAGGGCTTCGATGTCGCGCCGCAGCACGCGCACGCAAAACGAGTGGAAGGTGGAAATCAGCGGACGCGCCAGCGAGCGCGCTCCCGCCAGCCGCTCCACGCGCTCCGCCATCTCCGCCGCGGCCTTGTTGGTGAAGGTGACGGCCAGGATGGAGTCGGGCGCCACGCCCAGGTCCTCCACCAGGTGGGCGACGCGGTAGGTGATGACGCGCGTCTTGCCGCTGCCCGCGCCCGCCAGGATCAGGAGCGGCCCTTCCACCGCCTCCACCGCTTCGCGCTGCTGCGGGTTCAGATCGTCGAGCAGGCTCACGCTACGGCTTCTCCCCTGCGCGACGGGTCGAGATCATGGGCGCCGGGTCGCTTTCGGAGGATGGCTTCGCACTCCGGCACTCCGCGCACGGGCACACCTGGCGCAGAAAGTCCCAGGAATAAATGCCGTGCTCATGGCCGTCGTTCCAGGTGAAGCGGATGGCGTATTTGCCCACGCCTTCGGTATGCGCCGGCCGCGCCGGCTCGCGATACATGGGCAAAGCGCCCGGCGGACTGGCGGGCGGCTCGCCCAGCTCCCGCCCCAGGCGCGAGCGCTCGTCGTCGCACAGGGCGCAAGGGCAGGCGTCGCGCAGGTACTGGAACTCGTAGTGCGAGCGGTGGCCGTCCTGCCACTCAATGTCCATGCCCTGGCCTGTGGTCACCTGGACCTGGACGGAGCGGGGAGTGGCCGTGCCCGGCATGGGTTCAGTATCGCACAGCGAGAAGGACCAGCGCGGCGGGCGCTCAGCGCTTGCGCTCGAGCTTACGCAACAGCAGGATCCCCAGAAAAACGCCGCCTCCGGTGACCAGAAAGACCACGGCGGCGGCCATCACCAGTTCCAGAGGCGTGCGATGGGAGAGCGCGGCGATGTTCGACGGGTCGGTGCTGGACCAGGCCCCGACGAAGAAGAAGAAGACCACAATGCTGGCCACGCCGCTGCCCACGCTCAGCAGGATGGCGGTGGCCCAGGCCGGCCCCGGCTGGGAAGTGCTCATGGAAGCTCCGTCGTCGCGCCGCTTGGCGCCCAGTGTAGCCCGACCTCAACGCGCGCGGCCAAGCATTTCTTCATTCTGCATGTGGCGCGCGCCACCCGGCGCGGCTTGGTGCGACGCCGCCGTTCTGGTAAAATCATCGCTTGTCCCGCCAGCCTGGAAGGTCCCAGGGGCAATCCTTTATCTGGAGCAATCATGGCCCGAGTATGCGACATTTGCGGCAAGGGGCCGCAGTTCGGCAACAACATCAGCCACGCCCACAACGTCACCAAGCGGCGCTGGAACGTGAACCTGCGCCCGGTGCGCGCCCGCGTCAAGGGCGCCACCAAGCGCCTGCGCGTCTGCACCTCCTGCCTGCGCGCCGGCAAAGTCGTCAAGGCCTAGCTCCCCCAAAGTCCGCCGCGGATCAACGTGGATGCACGGCAGTCATCCCTTGGTGCAGCCTTCGTGTCCTTTGTGGTGAAGGGTTTTTCCCAACCGCGAGGCCGGTGAAGTAACTACACCTCCGCGATGGCGTCGATCTCCACCAGCACGTCCTTGGGCAGGCGGGCGGCCTCCACGGTCGAGCGCGCAGGCGGCTCCAGATCAAAAAACCTCGCGTAGGTCTCGTTCATGGCGGCGAAGTCGCCCATGTCCTTGAGGAACACCGTGGTCTTTACCACCATGTCCATGGCGCTGCCCGCGGCCTCAAGGATGGCCGCCACGTTCTTCAGCACGCGCTCCGTCTGGACCTTGATGTCGCCCTCCGCAAGCTTGCCGGTGACGGGATCGAGGGCGATCTGCCCGGAGACAAACACAAACCCGCCCGCCTTGATGCCCTGCGAGTAGGGCCCGATGGCCCGAGGCGCGTCGCTGGTGGAAACCGTGATTTTCATGCTCAACTCCTCACTCTGCTTTGATCCGCGCGAATCCGCGGCTGAAGTCTAGAGCTTCTGCACCCGCTGCACGTCGCGGATGCCGGGCACCTGCCGCAGCCCGGTGATGATGCGCTCCAGGTGCTTGAGGTCCTCGATGTCGATCACCACGTCGATGGTGGCCTGCTTGTTGGCGGTGCGCGCGTCGATGTTGCGGATGTTGGTGTTGTCGTCGCTGATGATGGCCGTAAGCTGCTTGAGGATGCCGGCGCGGTCGTCGCAAAAAACCGTGAGCTTCACCGGATAGCCCGCCGCCGCGGCTTCGCGCGCCCACTCCACGTCGATTCTCCGCTCCGCCTCGTACAGCAGGTTGGTCACGTTGGGACAACTGCGCGCGTGCACGGCCACTCCCTTGCCGCGGGTGACGTAGCCCACGATGTCCTCGCCGTGGATGGGATTACAGCAGCGCGCGCGGTACACCAGCAGGTCGCCCTGCCCCTTCACCTTGATGGCGCCCGTGCCCCCGCCGAAGACGCGCCGCACCACGCTGGTGAAACCGCCCGGCTTGGTCGCCTCCTCCGGGGTCTCGGCCTTTTCCGGCACCAGCCGGCCCAGTACCTGGCGCGCGGAAAACTTGCCGTAGCCGATGCCCGCCATCAGGTCGTCGGGACGCGCCAGGCCGTAATCCGAGGCCACGCGCTGGAACTCCTCTGCCCCGATGCCCTTGAGCGCCACGCGGTACTTGCGCGCCTCCTTCTCAATCAGCTTGCGCCCGATCTCAATGGCGCGCTCGCGCTGGTGCACGTTCAGCCAATGGCGGATCTTGTTGCGCGCCCGCGACGACTTCACGTGGCTCAGCCAGTCGCGGCTCGGCTTGTGCCCCGCCTGCGTCACGATTTCCACGATGTCGCCCGAGCGCAGCCGCGTGCGCAGCGGCACCATGCGCCCATTCACCTTGGCGCCCACGCAGGTGTGGCCCACTTCGGTGTGGATGTTGTAGGCAAAATCGATGGGCGTGGCTTCCCGCGGCAGGATCACCACCTTGCCCTTGGGCGTGAAGGTGTAGACGTCTTCGGGGTAGAGATCGATCTTGAGCGTGGAGAGGAATTCGTCCGGGTCGCTCACGTCGCGCTGCCACTCCACCACCTGGCGCAGCCACGCCAGCCGCTGCTCGTCGCGCGCCGTCACCGGCGTGCCGTCCTTGTACTTCCAATGAGCGGAGATGCCTTCCTCCGCCATCTTGTGCATCTCCTCGGTGCGGATCTGCACCTCGAACGGCGTGCCGTTCTCCGCAATCACCGTGGTGTGCAGCGACTGGTAGAGGTTGGGCCGCGGCATGGCGATGAAGTCCTTGATGCGTCCCGGCACCGGCCGCCATAAGTTGTGGATCGTCCCCAGCGTCGCGTAGCAGTCCCTCACCGACCCGGTGACGATGCGCACCGCCAGCAGGTCATACACCTGGTCCACGGTAATGCGCTGCCGCAACAGTTTCTGGTGGATGCTGTACAACCGCTTGATGCGGCTCTCCACGCGGCACTCCACGCCGTTGGCCTTGAGCTTTTCGCGCAGCACCGCCTCCAGTTGTTCCAGGAACTGCTCGCCCGCCTTGCGCCGCTTCTGCACCGCTTTCTTGATCTGCTCGTAGCCGATGGGATCCACATGCTGGAAGGCCAGGTCTTCGAGCTCGCCGCGGATCTTGCCCATGCCCAGGCGGTGGGCGATGGGGGCAAAAATCTCCTGGGTCTCGCGCGCAATCTGCTGCTGCCGCTCCGGCGGCAGGTGGGAGAGGGTGCGCATGTTGTGCAGCCGGTCGGCCAGCTTGATGAGCACCACGCGGATGTCGTCCACCATGGCCAGCATCATCTTGCGCACGTTTTCCGACTGCCGCTCTTCGCGCGTGGCAAAGTCGATTTTGCTGATCTTGGTGACGCCTTCCACGATGTGCGCCACGTGCTCGCCGAATTCTTCCTGGATCTTCTCGATGCTCACGCCGGTATCTTCCACGGCGTCGTGCAGCAGGCCGGCGGCAATGGCCGTGGGGTCCAGCTTCATCTCCGCCAGCACCATGGCCACTTCCAGCGGATGCACCAGGTATGGCTCTCCCGAAGCGCGCGACTGCCCGGTGTGGTGCTCCAGGGAAAAATCGTAGGCCTTGCGGATGATTTCCAGGTCGTCGTTGGGGCGGTTGGCGCGGACCCGCTTCAGCAGGTCGCGGAACTTCGTGACCGTCAGGACGTTGGTCGCGATCTGATGGCGCAAGGTCGCCATGATTGATTATAAACGCGGTATGACTCCCAACCACCGCACCCCGCCCATTGCCTATTGCTCCGACCTGCGCCCCGAACCGGCCTCGATCGCCGCCCTCTACCGCGCCTCGCCGCTCTACCGTCCCGTGGAAGACGTAGAGCGCATCGCCCGCATGTACGCCGGCTCGAACATCGTTCTGACTGCCTGGGAGGGCGAGCGCCTGGTGGGAATCCTGCGCGGCTGGACCGACTTCGCCTACGACGGCTACATCTGCGACCTGGCCGTCGATCCCGACTGCCAGAAAGCTGGAGTGGGCCGCGAACTGCTTGATCGCGCGCGGGCGCTGGGGCCGCAGATCCAGTTCGTGCTGCGCGCGTCGAAGATCGCCGCCGACTACTACCAGCACCTCGGCTGGCAGAAAATCGAAAACGGCTGGTTCTGGCCGCGCAGCGGGTAAGAAAGGTTGTTCTTGTTGCGGACTTGGAAACAGCGCCAGTTCAGCGCCCGGTGTATAGATCCATCACACGCTCCAGCGCCTGCCGGCACACCGCGCAAAAGGCGTCCGTGCGCGTGAACATGATGCAGTTCGCCTGCGGGCGGTAATAACCCTTGGCTTCATAGTTGGCGCCTTCGAAGGCGCCAACCTTGCCCGCATGTTTCTCTGCGGCCAGCATTTCGTCCTCGTGCTTTTTCTCCTCCAGGAAGAGCGCGTCCATCTCGCTCTCCGGCCGGTTCTCCTTGCGAATCTGGCGGCGGCGCTTCTGGATGTCGCGCGAGTAGGTCTCGAACTTTTCCTTGTCCCATGGCGTGGGCACGGGCGTCGCGCTCTCCGCCAGGTCTCTCCACTTGAGCAGCGCCGGGTCAAGCAGCGCCGTCGCGTTCGGTTCCCAGGGCTCCACCCGGCCTTCGGCGGGCAGGTAGGCGACGTCCGAGGTGTAATACTCGTCGGCCAGCCCCGCAAAGTGGTGCCCGAACTCGTGCACGAAAACGTAGGGCGCCCACAGGCTGTCCGCCGCCACCGTGCCGTAGAGCCCGAAGATCCCGCCCCCGCCGTAGGTCTGGTTGTTGGCCAGGATTTCCACGAACTCGTAGGGAGCGAACTGCGCGATCTCGCGGAAGGCGCGATTGTCGAAGGTGAGGATGTAGCGCTCGGAGCCGAACGCGTCGTAAGTCGCGCCCGCCGGATTGCGCCGGTGCGCGCCGGTCGAGGGCCGCGAAATGCCGGATTCCGCCGCCGCCGGGCACAGCAACCAGACGTTGAAGTCTTGGCGGCGTTCCTTGAAGGGCGGCGTGGCGAAAAGAATCCCGGTCAGGCGTTTGGCATCGCCCTCGCACTTGCCCTTTTCCGCCGCCGTATAGCCGTCCCCCAGGATG
>CAYRII010000071.1:0-11225 GCA_964424245.1 uncultured Terriglobales bacterium
CACGGCCGCAACCGCGACTGGACGCACCTCTACAACGCCGACGTCATCTCCATGCCCGACAAGTGGGAGTATCCCTGGTACGCCGCCTGGGACCTCGCGTTCCACTGCATCCCGCTGGCGCTCGTGGACTCGGACTTTGCCAAAGAGCAGCTCGTTCTCATGCTGCGCGAGTGGTACATGCACCCCAACGGGCAGCTGCCCGCTTACGAATGGGCCTTCGGCGACGTCAATCCCCCCGTGCACGCCTGGGCGGCGTGGCGCGTCTACAAGATCGAGAAAAAGCGCCGCGGCAAGGGCGACACCCAGTTTCTGGAGCGCGTCTTTCACAAGCTGCTGCTGAACTTCACTTGGTGGGTCAACCGCAAGGACGCCGAGGGCATGAACATCTTCCAGGGCGGTTTTCTCGGCCTGGACAACATCGGCGTCTTCGACCGCAGCGCTCCCTTGCCCACCGGCGGCCACATCGAGCAGTCCGACGGCACCAGCTGGATGGCCATGTACACGCTCAACATGCTCTCCATCGCCATGGAGCTGGCGCAGGAAGATCCCGCCTACGAAGACGTAGCCAGCAAGTTCTGGGAGCACTTCCTCTACATCGCGCACGCCATGAACCATTTGGGCCACAACGGCATGGGCTTGTGGAACGAGGAAGACGGCTTCTACTACGACGCGCTCCACCTCCCCGGCGACAGCATGGTGCCCATGAAGGTGCGCTCCATGGTGGGCCTGATCCCGCTGTTTGCCGTGGCCACCATGGAACCTGAGTCGCTCGGCAAGCTGCCCGACTTCAAACGCCGCCTGGAGTGGTTCATCGATAACCGCCGCGACCTGGTGGAGAACCTGGCCTGCATGCGCACGCCGGGCCACGGAGAGCGCCGTCTGCTCTCCATCGTCGATCGCGACCGTCTGCGCCGCATCCTGGCTGTGCTGCTCGATGAGAACGAGTTCCTCTCGCCCTACGGCATTCGCGCCGTCTCCCGCTACCACCGCGAGCATCCTTATGTGCTCAACGTCGGCGGGCACGAGCACCGCGTTGACTATGAGCCCGGCGAAAGTTCCACCGGCCTCTTTGGCGGCAACTCAAACTGGCGCGGGCCGGTCTGGTTTCCCGTGAACTTCCTGCTCATCGAGTCGCTGCAGAAGTTCCACCACTACCTGGGCGACGACTACAAGGTCGAGTGCCCCACCGGCTCGGGCCGCATGATGACGCTCTGGGAGGCCTCCGAAGAAATCTCTCGGCGCCTCACGCGCATTTTCCTGCGCGACGCCGCGGGCCGCCGCCCGGTGCACGGCCAGTCCGAAACTTTCCAGACCGATCCCCACTGGCGCGATCTGGTGCTCTTCAACGAATATTTCCACGGCGATAACGGCTCCGGCGTTGGCGCCAACCACCAGACCGGCTGGACGGGGCTGGTGGCCAAACTGATCCAGCAGAGCGGTGAGGCAGCCACCGCGCCACGGGCAAAGCGCAACGCTAACAGCGCGGATGCAGAACTCGCCGGCGCCAAAGCGCGCCGCTGAACAGAGAATCTCAATCTAGAAGGAAGTGACGTGATGAGCATCGTGACAGAACAGAATGCAGCCCGGCCGAAGTCGGCCGCCACACCCGAAGGTCAAACCATGAAGGCCATTGCCGTCTTTCCCGGCAAGCCTGACAGCGTGCACCTGGCGCAAATGCCCAAGCCCAAAGTCATTGACATCGCCGGCGGCCGCGGCGTGCTCGTCAAGGTGCTGCGCGTGGGCGTGGATGGAACGGACAAAGAAATCAACGCCGCCGAGTATGGCGCCGCCCCCGAGGGCTTTGACTTTCTCGTCATCGGGCATGAAAGCTTCGGCCGCGTGGTTGAGGTGGGTCCCAACGTCACCGCGTTCGCGCCCGGCGACTACGTCGTCGCCTCCGTACGGCGCCCCGGCTCCAGCATCTACGACCGCATCGGTTTGCAGGACATGACCACCGACGACACCTACTTCGAGCGCGGCATCAACCTGCGCCATGGCTACCTCTCCGAATATTACGTCGATGCCGACGAGTTTCTGGTCAAGATGCCCGCCGGCCTCAAGGAAACTGGCGTGCTGATGGAGCCCACCAGCGTGGCGGAAAAGGCCATCGGGCAGGCCTACGAAATCCAGCGGCGGCTCAAGGTGTGGCGCCCGCGCCGCGCCGCCGTGCTGGGCACGGGAACGCTCGGCCTGCTGGCTGCCCTTTTCCTGCGCCTGCGCGGCCTGGAGGTCGTCGCCCTGGGAAGGACGCAGCCGCCCTACCTCAACTCGCAGTTGCTGGAGGAAATCGGCGCGCGCTATTTCAGCACGCAGTCCACCAGCCTCAAGCAGGTTTCCGAGCAGTTCGGCCCCTTCGACTTCATTCTGGAGGGCACGGGCTTTTCCCCTCTGGTTTTCGATGCCATGGAAGTGCTGGGCAAGAACGGCGTGCTCTCGCTTGTGAGCATCACCGGCGGCGATCGCAAGGTAGAAATTCCCGCGGATCGCATCAACCAGGGCTTCGTGCTGGGCAACAAGGTGGTCGTGGGCAGCGTCAACGCCAGCCGCGAGGACTTCGAGCGCGGCGCGCAGGATCTGGCGCAGGCCGAGCTCACTTACCCCGGCTGGCTCGCCAGGCTGCTTACCCATCCCGTCCGCGGCCTGGAAAACTACCGGCAACTCATGCAGACTCTCACCGAGGCAAAGGGCGCCATCAAGGTGTTCTGCGAAGTGGCACCCCTGGAGTAACGACATGAGCGAAGACCGTCCGTTGAGCATTCCGGTGATTCTCGGTACCACGCGCAAGGGCCGCATGAGCGCGCACGCTGCCCGCTTTGTGGCTGGCGAGCTGGCCAGGCGCCCGGGTGTGGTTACCGAGCTGATCGACATAGCCGCGCTGCCGCTCCCCGTGGACGACGCCGGCGAGGGCGTGAAAGACCCCGGCTTTTCCGAAAAGATGAACCACGCCGACGGCCTGGTGATCGTCTCTCCCGAGTACAACCACAGCTTTCCCGGCTTGCTCAAGCACGTGCTGGATAGCTGCCTGAAGGAGTACATCCACAAGCCGGCGGGAATCGTTGGCGTCTCCGCCGGCCCCTTCGGGGGCGCCCGCGGTATCCAGAACTTTCTACCCGTGTTGCGCGAGCTGGGGCTCGTCGCCATCTTTTGGGACGTCAACTTCGGCACCGTCAGCAAGGTGTTCGACGAAAACGGCAAGCTGCTCGACCAGGCCTACGTGCGCCGCGTGGGCAAGTTCCTTGATGAGCTCATCTGGATGGCCAAGACCCTGCGCCACGGCCGCGAGCACATCGCACTCGAGTAGGCGCGAACAGGAGGCAGCATGGCGAGGGAAAAAATGATTTGCCAGGAGTGCAACATGGAGCTCAACCACCACGCGGAAAAGCTGGTGGAGCCCGTCACCCGCGAACAGGCCGCCAAGGTGGATGCCGCCTTCGGCGCGCTGGTGGAAGAGATGCACAGTTGTCCCGGCTGCGGCATCACGGAAACCCGCCTGGCTTGAAGTTCGAGAAGAAAGCAACCCGGAGCCACATCTCATGATTCAACTCGGCAATGACATCTGCGGAAACCAGGAAGCAGCGCAATCGCGCGAATGGCTGGAGACCAACGGCCTGGGCGGCTTCGCTGCATCCACCGTCATCGGATTGAACACGCGCCGCTACCACGGGCTGCTCACCGCCGCCACGCGGCCGCCCGTCGGGCGCCTCGTGTTGCTTTCCAAACTCGAGGAAACGCTCGTGCTGGGCGACCAGCCCTTCGACCTTTCCGTCAATCAGTACCCGGGAGCGGTCCACCCGCAGGGATATCGCTATCTCAGGCAGTTTCGCCTCGACCCATTCCCAGTTTTCACCTACGAAGTGGAGGGAGTGGAAATTGAGAAGTCCGTATTCATCGTCCACGGAGAAAACACCACGGTGGTGGAATACGCACTGCGCTCGAAGGGCGGCTTGCCCGACCCGTGTCGTCTTGAAATTCGCCCGCTCATCGCTTTTCGCGACTATCACAGCACCACGCACCGCAACGAGGGCCTAAACGGCCACGTCGAGTCTCAACCCGGCTTGGCCGGCATTACTCCTTACGGCGGCCTCCCTACACTCTACTTCGGACACAACGCCTCCGGGCTCGACGCCACAGGCGACTGGTTCTTGAACTTCGAATACGCGGTGGAGCGCGAGCGCGGCCTCGATTTCCAGGAAGACCTCTACAGTCCGTTCCGCCTGACGTTTGACTTGGCGGCCGATCGCAATAATGCTGTCGTCATCGCTTCCACCGAGCCCCGCACCGCGGATCTGGCGCCTGCGTTTCGCGCCGCAGAACTCGCCCGCCGCAAGGCCATCGCAGACTCGGCCCCGGTGCAGGACGACTTCGTGCGCACCCTCGCAGTTGCCGCCGAGCAATACATCGTCGCTCGCGAAGACCAGAAGACCGTCATCGCCGGATACCCCTGGTTTGCCGACTGGGGCCGCGACACCATGATCGCCTTTCCCGGGCTCACTTTGGTCACCGGCCGCTTTGACGTGGCGCGCCAGGTACTCACCGCCTTTGCCCGCCACGTGGATCGCGGCATGCTACCCAACCGCTTTCCCGACGCGGGCGAAGCTCCTGAATACAACACGGTCGATGCCACGCTCTGGTTCTTCGAAGCGGCTCGCGCCTACCTCGCCTACACCGGTGACGCTGCCTTCCTGCGCGACGAGCTCTACCCCGTGCTCGCAGACATTGTGGACTGGCATGTGCGCGGCACGCGGCACGGCATCCATATGACCGAAGACGGCCTGCTCGCGTCCAGCGAGCCCGGCGTGCAGCTCACCTGGATGGACGCCAAGATCGCCGACTGGGTGGTCACGCCCCGCCACGGCAAAGCGGTCGAAATCCAGGCCCTGTGGTACAACGCTCTGCGCGTGATGGAAGATTTGGCCGCACAATTCGAAAGGCCCGCGGACCGCAAGCGCTTTGCCGCCATGGCCGTGAAGGCGCGCCGCAGCTTCAACCAGCAGTTCTGGAACGAGGAAGCTGGCTGCCTGTACGACGTCGTGGATGGCGCCAATCGCGACGCCTCCATCCGCCCCAACCAGGTTTTCGCCGTCAGCCTGCCGCACAGCATGCTGCCGCGCGAAAAAGCCCGCCGCATCCTCGAGGTGGCGGAACGCGATCTGCTCACGCCCGTCGGCCTGCGCAGCCTCGCCCCTGGCGACCCCCGGTACCGCCCGCATTACGAAGGCGACCCCTTCAGTCGAGACAGCGCCTACCACCAGGGCACGGTGTGGCCGTGGCTCATGGGCCCGTTCGTCACCGCCTGGATCAAATCGTTCGGCAGCAACCGCGCCACGCGCGAAAAGATCGAGCAGTGGCTCGTCGGGTTTCGCGCACACCTCGAGGAGGCCTGCCTGGGTCAGGTTTCAGAGATTTTTGACGCCGATCCGCCGCACCGCCCGCGCGGCTGTTTTGCCCAGGCCTGGAGTGTGGCCGAGCTGTTGCGCGCAACGGTCGAAGATGTGGCTGCTGCGCGCAGCGACTGCCGCCTCGAGGTGCTGGCCGCGCCAGCGCGGGAAAGCCTGCCTGCTCTGCCAGCCCGAGGCCTGCCCGGAAGCGCGCCTGAGTTTTGCCGGTAAGCGGTTGTGGGAGGCTTGGTCCTAGCGCTCTTTCGCTGCCGCCTTGCGCTGAGCCGCGGAAAGCTGCAGCAGCGCGTTTTCCACCACCTTCATGGCGATGCCCCAGCGCCGGCGCGCGTCGCTTTCATCGTCGCCGTATCCGTAGAGATAGAACGTTACGCAGAAACCTTCGCGTGCGGCCGGCTCGTGGTAGGTGCAGCGACGCACCACGAACTCCGCGGCCGCGGGAATTTCCGGCACGCGCCGCAGCAGTTCGGTGACCCGCCCGGCAAAATCTTCGTGTGCCTCAAATTCCACTCGTGGTGCCGCTTCGGTGAAGATCAGGTCCACGTACGAGCCAAACTTCCACGCCGCACCGTACACCGCCTCTTCCTCGTTCATCTCGCTCGAAGCCCAGGTATCGCACTTGGCGGTTTCCAGGACGGACCAGCCCGAGTTGATGGCGGAAAGGAACTCCCCCAGCTCGCGGTTTTGATGCGCCTCTTCGATGTTCAGCAGAAGTTCCGGGCGCCGTCGCAGGTCGTAGTAGCGCAGCGCGCCGTCGGGAGAAGCCCACGGCACTTCCAGGCAATCGTCTCCGGCAGCCAGCTCGACGGTGAATTCGGCCTGCACGCAACTATGAAACCACTTTTCGCCGGAAAAACCTAGAAGCGCTGCAGAAATTGCACCACGCGGCGTTCCGCCCAGCGCCCGTCGTAGCCGTTCGCAGCCGCCAGGAAGGCGCAGTGGCCGCCGTGCCGCGTTTCCACCCAGGTGATGTTCCGATTGGCCTGCGCGCGCACCCGCGACTCCGGCAGGATGCGCACAAAGGGGTCGTCCTCGGAGTTCAGGATCAGCGTCGGCAGCGCAATCGCGCTCACCACGCGCGAGGCGCTGCAGCGCGTGTAGTAATCCTCGGCCGACAAAAAACCACAATAGTGTGCCGTCACCCGGTCATCGAACTCGCGCACGCTGCCCAGGCTGCCCATGCCATCGGCGCTGAAGATTTGCGGATAGAGGCGCGCCTTGCGCTGCAGCCTGCGCTTCAATCCCCGGAGAAAATTCCACTCGTAGAGCCGGTTTTCCGGCAGGTGGAGGGCATCGGCGGTCGCGCCCAGGTCCATGGCGGGCGAAACCGCCACCACCGCTCGCACTTCCGCCAGCGGCGCTCCGCCCCACTCTCCAGCCTGCTTCAACACCAGGTTTCCGCCCATGGAAAAGCCGGCCAGCGCCACCCGCGTGAGGCCCTCAGCGGCAATCAGATCCCGCGCCACCGCGCCCACGTCGCTCGAAAGTCCCGAGTGGTAGAGCGTCGGGCCCAGGTGTTCCGTGCCACCGCAGTTGCGCATGTTCATGCGCACCACGTTCATGCCCGCCGCCCAGGCTTTCGCCGCCGTTCCCACGATGTACTGCGATTCGCTCGACCCTTCGAGCCCGTGCACCAGGATCACGGTCGGCGCCGACTGGCGCTCTGCCTGCCAGTGGCAGTGGCACAGCACTTCCACGTCCGCGGTCACGCGGCACCGGCGCGCCTCCGCCGCGGGCAGTCTGTGCCGCCGCGGCAGCAGCCAGCTCGCCAGCGTCTGCCGGTGCGGCCCGGCCAGCCCCGCGCGCGGCACGAACGGATCAGCCTCCGGATTCCATGCGGTGTTCTTCGCTGCTTCGCTCACGGCTTCATTGTAAACACCGCAATTGCGCTCGGAAATCCCGGGTGATATGTTCTTGAGTAGGGCCGTGTTCCGGCGGGAGTACTTTTCATATGCCTATCTTTGAATACGTTTGCAAGAGCTGTTCCCATCGCTTTGAAGCTGTAGTCGTCGGCGCGAGCAAACCGGAGTGTCCTGCTTGCCAGAGCCGCAAGCTCGAGCAGCAGTTCTCGGTCTTCGCCGTGGGGGCGTCTAAGCGCCCCACTCCCGTGCGCGCCTCCGCTGCGCCCTGCGGCACCTGCGGCGACCCTCGCGGCCCCGGCTCCTGTTCCATCAACTGACCGCCTGTTCCCCTCGCATCGCCGCTGCATCCCGCAGCACTACCGCCATCGTCCACGCCAGCGCGGCAAACGCCACCACGGAGAGCTGCACCCGCGTCACTTCGGTCACCGTTCCCAGCAACGGCAGCGCAAAACTCAGGTAGAGGGCCACGCGCATTCCTGCGTTCATCTTGTGTTCGGGATGGCCCAGCGACCAGTCGCCCAGCAGCAGCAGCGCCGGCGCCAGCACCACCAGGTCATAGACGGTGAGATGTGGCGTCACCAGAACGGTGGCCAGAAGGAGCGCGGCATAGCGCAAAGCAAGCGGCGCGCCACTGCGCCAGGCCGCCACCGCCCAAAGCACTACCGCCACCGCCGTCAGCAGGTAGAGCGCCTGCGCCACTCCCGCCCACGGCACTGCGAGCAGCCAGAAGGCGCGCAGCGAGTGCATCTGGTAGAGCTTGGGCTCGAGCACCGCTGCCATCTGCGGCAACTGGCGCAGGGTAGCGGCATACGCTTCCATTACGGGCGTGCCAAAATACGCCCAGCCGGCGGCCAGTTGCGCCGCCGCTCCCGCGACGGCCCCTATCACCATGCGCCACTCGCCACCCGCCAGGAACACCACCGCTGCCACCAGGCCAAGCTGCGGCTTGTAAATCAGCATCCCGATGGCCACACCCGCCAGCAGGCGCTTCTCCGCGCGCAGCGCCAGCAGCGCGCCGGTAAAGCATGCCAGCGCCAGCGCCGAGTTCTGCCCGTGCGCCGCCAGCTGAAAAAACGCGGGATACGCCGCCGCCAGCAGCACCACTGAGTTGCCGTGCGCGCTCAGGTGTGGGCACGTCTTCCACACCGCGCGCACGCACAGCGCGTAGAGCAGCGCGCTCAGCGTCACCCACAGAAACGCCGCCCAGGCATAGGGCAGCCTGGCCAGCGGCGCAAACAGAATCGCCACCTGTGGGCCATACACCGGCTGGAAGAAAACGCCTTCTGACTCCGGCACCCGGCGCAGCGACTCCGCCGCCTGCGCCTGCTCATCGTAGAGCAGTTCCCCGCGGCCCTCGGCCGCCAACGAACCCAGGGTGTAGAAGTGCAGGAAGTCGGAGGCCTTCAGCAGTCCGGCGCGGTCGCGCAGCCCCGGCGTGGCCAGGTCCACCGCGTACACCGACCACATCACCAGGCCCAGCAGCAGCGCGTGCCGCCGCACCCGGCGCTCTGTCAGCCACAACGCTGCCCGCGTCGCCATGGATGCTTTGGCCACTCTTTGAGGCGCCGCCGGGTGGCTCACTTCTGCAGAAGCTGCGGCCAGTTCAGCACCAGGGTTACGGGCGGCGAGGACACATGGCCCGCGGTGCGCAGCACCAGGAACTTGCCCCCCGGAGCCACGTCGTAGGCGCCCGCATCTGCTCCCAGCGTGAACAGTTCCCTGGTCTTGCCCACGTCGAATCGTTCTCCGGCGCGCACCTCTGCGGTCCACAGCTTGTTGTTCGCCTCAAAATACAACTCGCGGCCCTCCCGGCTCCACTTTGGGTTGTCGCCGCCGCCACTGGAGATCTGCCACTTGCCGCCCGGGCCGGGAAAATCCGTCACATACACTTCCAGGTTTCCCGATTCCCCTGAGACATAGGCCAGCCACTTGCCGTTCGGAGAAAGTGCACCGTCGGACTGAAAACCGGGTCCCTCCACCACCGCGACCGGCTTGCGCTCTCCCTGCAGCGCAATGTAGTAAATGTCCCAATCCGTCTTCGGGTTCTGCGTGCCAAACACCAGGTACCGTCCGTCGCCCGACCAGGAAAAGACAATAATCGGACGACCCAGGTCGGCCAAGGTTTCCTGGGCCCCGGTTCCGCCCGCCGGACGCCGTATCGCCGTGCCGCCCCATCCCGTCCATTGCGCCACGATGACCTGATTGCCATCGGGTGAAAACACCGCGTTTCCGGCTCCCGAAGGCGTGAACGTCAGCCGCGACGTTGTGTTGCGCTCAATGTCCAGGATCCAGATGTCGCCCGGTTGCCCCGTCGCCTCGCGCTGGAATATGGCCACCTTCTTGCCGTCGGGAGAGAGGCTCGGAGCCTCCAGGAAACCCTTCTCCCCAAAGCTGTTCAGCACCCTCCCTGCCCGGTCCATCCAATTGGGCTGCACTTGCGCAAACGGCGCTTTTCGGAAGGCCAGCTCTCCATTGGCCGAAACGGAAAAGTTCCCGATGTCCCGCGGATTGTAGTATTCCACCTTCTCCGCCACCGGGACCGGGTCTCCGGAAACTTTCAGGCTCCCGGCATCGAATGCCCGCGCCACCAGGTTGCCGTCCTTCACATACAGCAGGTGACCCGCCGCGTACTGCGCCGCCGATGCCTGCTCAATCAGCAACTGCGGTTTTCCGCCGTCCAGCGAGCCCGCATACAGCGCGGCTTGCTTGTCCTCCTGGCCGCGCACGATGAACAGGAAGTGTTGCCCGTCGGGCAAAAAATGCGGCATGCGATGGCTCATGCCCCTGCCCCCTTGGACCTGCTTGGTTACCGCGGCCGGGGTTCCGCCGCCTTCCGCCACCTGGAACAGCGGCTCCTCGATGTTGGGCGTGAACAGGATTACTCCCTTTGGGCTCCACGAAGCCCCGCGGCCTGCCGCCGCCTCGCACACCACCTGCACCGGCCCGCCTCCGGCCTCCGTTCTCTTCAGCTTTCCGTCGGCAAAAAATCCCACTGAGCGTCCGTCGGGTGACCAGAACAGAAACGTTGCCCCCTCCGTTCCCGGCAGCATGCGGTTTTCCCCGCTGCGCAGCTCCCTCATCCAGATGCTGGGCCCTTTCTCTCCCGGCACCAGAAACATCAGACGGTCACCCTGCGGAGAGAGTGCAATGTGGCCCGAGATGACCCCGGAAAACGTGCCTTCCGCCGGCGCATTGATCTCAGCCTTCACCAGCCGCGCCGCCTCGGAGGCCCGCCGCGAGTAATAGAAGGTCCCCGCCGCGGCCGCCACCGCCAGCAACCATCCCACGGCCACCAGAACCTGCAGCAGCCGCGTGCGCTGCGCGCGCCGTGCCGCCACCGGCGCCGCCACTCCCGCCTGCGAGCCGCTCGCCGCCACCCACTCCAGCTCCCGCTTCACGTCGGCTGCGTTCTGCCAGCGCTCCTCCGGGTCCTTCGCCAGGCACCCCTTCACCACGTGTTCCAGCGCCGGCGGTGCCATGACCTGCACCGTGCTCATCGGCTCCGGTTCCTTCTCCAGAATGGCGCTGGCCACCGAAAGCTGCGTCTTGCCCGGGAACGCCTTCTTCCCCGTTGCCATCTCGTAGAGCACCGCCCCCAGCGCGAAGATGTCACTCCGCGCGTCCGCTTCCTTCCCTTCCAGCTGCTCCGGCGACATGTACTGGAACGTCCCCACGATCATCCCTGCCGCAGTCACCGGCGAGGTCGGACTGATGGGACTCGCCGCCGTCACCGCGTCCGTGAACGCCGTACCTCCCAGCAGCGCTCCCGCCGAGGGCTTCGCCAGCCCGAAGTCCAGCAGCTTTGCCCCCGACTTGGTCAGCATCACGTTCCCCGGCTTCAGGTCGCGATGCACCACTCCCTGCCGGTGCGCCTTGTCCAGCGCGTCCGCTATCTCCGCTCCCACCCGCAGCACCTGCTCCACGGGCAGCGCCCCGCGCTCCACCCGGTGCCCCAGCGTCTCTCCTT
>CAYRII010000072.1:0-11121 GCA_964424245.1 uncultured Terriglobales bacterium
CAGGGTCCCCATACTTACAGGAGGTTGAGGTAGCTATCTCCACAAAATCCTCCACAAAACAACTAGGAACTCGAGGGCTAGCTAGGTCAACTCGACAACCTGGCGAGCGCCAGACGGTGGCTCCTCAGGATTTAGAATCTCAGTATGGAGCGTATCCGATTGCTCTATGAGCAACTCGAAGAAGCAAAGCGGTTGTTAAGGTCCAGATGCCTTCGCTCCGAGGTACAGAAGAGGAGAGGCGCGATGCAGAACGCGAATTCGAGCCGATGCTGAAGATCCTGGCATTCAGACTCGGTCGCATATCTGAACAGGATCGAGCAATCCTCCGAATCTGCCACAGGTTCAGGCGGGAAGCCTTTCACCGGGGGGAAATAAATCCAGCCATACTTGGGCCTGTCACAGAACTCTTGTTCCTAACTGTCGTTGAAGTAGCGAGGAAGCTGCCAGTGCATTCCTTCAGCATGCCTGGTGGCCTTCCCCGGGGAGAAAACGCCGCCTTCCTAGCCCGATTCGGCATTGATCGAGCGGAGGAGTTGGCAACGGATGAGGGGAAAGACAAGCTGCGGAGAGTGTTGAGCGAGGGGATTACGTGCGACAGAGCTAGGTTTGCGGAGATCCTGTCGTCCGATCTAGTGGAGCGGATAGACTCCATCGTAGGCGGGCTTTCCTATTTGAACAATGAGAATGACGATCGCAATGAGCTTGACCACCGGCTCCGCCACAGCCAGTTTTGGAAGGAGCGTGGAGCCGCGTTGGCGCAGGAATGTACACAACAAGGCCGTCCGTGGCAGGAGGACCTGGAATCCGCTTATCACGAGTGGTCATTGAACCCAGGCCCCCGATTCACAATAGGAAAACTCGAACGATGGAGGCGCGAGGCTGCTGCTATTGCAAGGGCCACTCGGCCGGCTGACGCGCTCGTCAAGTACTGGGCAATTGAGCGGCGCCTCGTCAGTCTTGAAGACGAGGTTTCTCAGGCGGTAGCGGAGTACGACGATTACATCAACATGCTAGTCCACGATCGACATCACTGAGGTTCGTAGATCGCTCGTTGTGCCAATTAGGCTATTGAATTCGACCCAATAGCTCGGCGGGCCGTCATTACTGGTTTCCGTGTACCGTGGGTCCAAGGACTTGCAAGAGTTCGGGATTCGCATTGGCGATGGCCTCAACCGCCTGCACCTTGGCAGCGTCTCGAGCGTTCGTATAGTACGCCGTCATGGCCTCGTCCATGTGGCCAGCGAGCGCCCGTGTCACCGATAGCGGGACGTGCTGCTCGGCTGCTGCGGTGATGGCGGTGTGCCTGATCTGATAGAACTGTAGCCCGTGAAGCGGACTCCTGACCTTCTGCAGGTCGGCCTTGCACTGGCGGCAGGTAAGCGCCGGGCTCTGTAGGTGACTACACCCCGGGCAGTGCACGGCTTTGCGGTTTAGCTTGCGCCAGGCGGTGCCCCCAACCCTTCGGACAGGCCCCTCTCTACCTTGATGTGTACAAGTTACTGGTGGAAAAGTCGATTCCTCGAAGGGGTGAAGTAACGGCATTTGCGGCCTCCTTTTGAAGTTGGCTTCAGGCAGGGATACCCCCCCTCTGAATTACGCGGCAGTGAAAATTCGACGGCGCACCGGTCTTGGGAGTCAGACCTGTAGAGATCGTGGGCGCCCCTCCCATAAGCACAGGGACGCCCAGGGCGGGCGGGTAGCACTGGGGTAGCACCGAACTACTAGCCGGAAGGCGATACGCGGGAAACCTGCTAGAAATGGCGCGCCCTGAGAGATTCGAACTCCCGACCTTCTGGTTCGTAGCCAGACGCTCTATCCAACTGAGCTAAGGGCGCGCGGCGGGAACAACTCAGTTTGTAGATTATAGCGGAAGGCGGAAAATCGCGGAAGCCGCGCCGGCGCGCCCTCGCGGCACTATTCGATGGCCTTGCGCAACGCGGCGCGGGCCAGGATGCGGGTGGAATCCAGCGTGGGCAGGCTGGAATCCGCGTCGGAAACCAGCAGCGGAATCTCCGTGCAGCCCAGGACAACGGCGTCGCAGCCTTGCTTCTTCAGGTCGTCGATGACGGCGGAGAAGTAGGCCCGGGATTCGGGCAGGAAGCGCCCATTGACCAGCTCGTCGAAGATGACCTGGTTGATGCGCTGCCGCTGCAGCTCACCGGGTACAACCGACGCGATCGCGCGGGGAGCGAGCTTCTCCGGATAGACCGGGCCGTCCATCAGGAACCGGGTGCCGAGGATTCCCAGGCGGCGGAACTGGCGGCGCGCCGCCTCGGCGGCAACTTCTTCCGCGATGTGCAACCAAGGCAGCGGAGAGTCCCTTTCCACGCCGGCGAAGGCCTGATGAATGGTGTTGTCCGGGCAGATGCAGAAATCGGCGCCGATGCTCGCCAGTTTTCGTGCCGAGGCCACCATCAGCGCGGCCACCGCGTCCCAGCCCTCGCGCTCGAGAGCCTCCATGTACCGGCCCAGGGGAAACGTGTGCAGGCTGACCTCGGGGTGCTGGTGCGTGCCCATGACGGCGGGAGCCTCGCTGCAGAGCGTGCGATAGCAGAGGGCGGCGCCTTCGGCGCTGCAAGCGACAATGCCTACATGTTTGGGCATAAAGTCACTGGGAAAAACCGCCGCTCTAGAGACGTGCGCTCGGCCGGATTCAACGAGATAAAATCCTCAGACCAGCGCGACGCGCTCCCGCAAGTCGAGACCCGCTCCGCGCAAGAGAGCGGCGATGTCGTCACCGGTGAGACGCGAGGCGTCGAATTCCACGCGCACCGTGCAGGCAGCGTCGTCGAACTCAAGGCGGCGGACGCCGTAGACTTCGCGCACTGCCTGCAACGCGCGCAGGTCGCGCTCCTCGGGAGGAGCACCGTAGCGAAACACAATTTCAACCGCGGTCATACAGTTTGTCTGCACCCGCCGACGCACCCAGAATCCAAACGGGCGCTGACGGCATCGGATGAAACATCTACTATAGAGCATGTGCAGCGAGGCCGCGAGCCTCGCAGCGCCGAAGAACCAAGATCATGGAACACTCTGCCCATACGCACAACGAAAAGGACGCGGGCTCATTGGCCCGTGACCCGGTTTGCGGTATGACGGTGGACCCTGCAACCGCCAAACACTCGGCCGAGCATGCGGGAACGACCTATTTTTTCTGCAGCGGGCATTGCGCAGAAAAGTTTCGCGCGCAGCCGGAGACGGTTCTCGCAGGCCCGCCCCGGCCCATGACGGGCCATGGCGGCATGGTCTCCATCCAGCCGGCGCCGCAAAAGAAGAAAGACAGCGCGGTCGCAGCCACGCTCTACACCTGCCCCATGCACCCCGAGGTCCAGGAGGCGACGCCGCACGCCTGTCCCAAGTGCGGCATGGGACTGGAGCCGTTGACGATCCCGGGGCCTCCCAAGACGGAATACACCTGCCCCATGCACGCGGAGATTGTGCAATCGGAGCCGGGGAATTGCCCCATCTGCGGCATGGCACTGGAGCCACGCACCGTCTCGGCGATGGCGGAGGAGAATCCGGAGTTGAAGGACATGTCGCTGCGCTTCTGGGTGGGCGTGGCTCTGGGCGCTCCGCTCTTGCTGCTAGCCATGGGAGAGATGATTCCTGGAGTTCCGGCGGCGGTGGTGCACTCCCGGTTCTTGCCGTGGGTGCAGTTTGTTATGGCAACGCCGGTGGTGTTGTGGTGCGGCTGGCCGCTGCTGGAACGCGGCTGGCAGTCGTTGGTCCACCGCAGCCTGAACATGTTCACGCTGATCGCAATCGGCGTGGGCACGGCGTACGCATACAGCGCCGCAGCCACTTTGCTGCCGGGAGTGATTCCCGACTCCTTTCGCGGCCACGGCGGGCAGCCCGCCGTCTATTTTGAAGCTGCCGCCGCCATTACCGTGCTGGTGCTGCTGGGGCAGGTTCTGGAGCTGAAGGCCCGCAGCCAGACCTCGAGCGCCATTCGTGCCTTGCTCGACCTTTCTCCCAAGACAGCGCGGCGGCTCGGCGCCAACGACGGCGAGGAGGATGTGCCCCTCGATCAAGTGCAGCCCGGCGACCGGCTGCGCGTGCGACCGGGAGAGAAGGTCCCCGTGGATGGCGTGGTGCTCGAAGGCTCGAGCGCAATAGACGAATCCATGATCACGGGCGAGTCCATTCCCATGGAAAAAAGCGCGGGCAGCAAGGTGACGGGCGGCACGGTGAACGGCACCGGCGGCCTGGTGATGCGCGCCGAGCGCGTGGGCAGTGAAACGCTGCTGGCGCAGATTGTGCAAATGGTGGCCGAAGCGCAGCGCAGCCGCGCCCCCATTCAGCGCCTGGCCGACGTGGTTTCGGGTTATTTCGTGCCCGCAGTGGTGGCAGTGGCCGTGATCACCTTCGTAGTGTGGGCGGCGGTGGGGCCGGAGCCGGCTTTGGCCTACAGCCTGGTGAACGCCGTAGCGGTGCTGATCATCGCCTGCCCTTGCGCCCTGGGGCTGGCCACTCCCATGGCCATCATGGTGGGTACGGGCCGCGGGGCACGCGCCGGAGTGCTGATCAAGAACGCCGAGGCGCTGGAGATCCTGGAAAAAGTTGACACCATCGTGGTGGACAAGACGGGAACGCTGACGGAGGGAAAGCCCAAGCTGGTTTCCGTGGAGGCCCTTCCCGGATTTGATCCGAGCGAGGTGCTGCGCCTGGCGGCCAGCCTGGAGCGAGCCAGCGAACATCTGCTGGCCGCAGCCATCACCGTGGGCGCAGCAGACAGGGGGGTAAGCCTGGCTGCGAGTACTGATTTTCAGTCCGTTACCGGCAAGGGTGTACGCGGCAAGGTGGAGGGCAGGGAAGTGGCGGCGGGCAACAGCCGGCTGCTGGAGGACCTGCGCATCAACTCCGGTGAACTTCCGGCGCAAGCCGAGGCGCTGCGGCAAGAAGGCCAGACGGTAATCCTGGTGGCCGTGGACGGGCGCGCGGCTGGACTGGTCGGCGTTGCCGACCCGGTCAAGGAATCGGCGAAGGAAGCGGTGCGCGAGCTGCAACGCGCCGGCGTTCACGTGGTGATGTTGACCGGAGACAGCCGGACGACGGCCGCGGCCGTGGCCGCCAAGCTGGGCATCGCCGAGTTCGAAGCGGAAGTCTTGCCGCAGAAAAAGTCCGACGTGGTGAAGCGTCTGCAAGCCGCGGGGCGCATTGTGGCCATGGCGGGAGACGGCGTTAACGACGCTCCCGCGCTGGCGCAAGCCCACGTGGGCATCGCCATGGGCACGGGCACCGACGTGGCCATGGAAAGCGCCGGCATAACGCTGTTGCGCGGCGACCTGCGCGGCATCGTGCGCGCGCGCAAGCTCAGCCGCAGCACCATGCGCAACATCCGTCAGAACCTGTTCTTTGCTTTTGTTTACAACGCGCTCGGTGTGCCCGTAGCCGCGGGCGTGCTCTATCCCGCGTTTGGCTTGCTGCTCAGCCCCATCCTGGCCAGTGCGGCCATGAGTTTCAGCTCGGTTTCCGTCATCGGCAATTCGCTGCGCCTGCGGAATCTGGAGTTGTGAGGCAGACGGCTACTTCAATTTCTGCAGGTAGGAAAGGACCTCGGGACTCGTCCAGTCCACAGGCCCAATGAATTTTCGCCTCAGGACGCCCTCTGAGTCGATGACGTAGGTCTCGGGATAGAGGATGGTGCCGTAAAGCGTGGAGCTCTTGCGATCCGGGTCGCGGACGGTGAGCAGGTCGATCTTGTGGTCTTTCAGGAAGCGGTCATAGGCCCCCTGATCCGCATCTACGCTGACGGCCAGGACCGTGACCTGATCGCGCAGGCGGGCCTGCATGGAAACCAGCGAGGGCATTTCCTCGACGCAAGGTGGGCACCACGTGGCCCAGAAATTCAGCACCACTACCTTGCCGCGCAACTGCGCAAGGGCGACGGAGCGGTCGGGATCCTGGACCGTGAAGTCCGGGGCGGGGGAGTCAATGAGCGCCGGGCGTGAGCCGCGCATGCACGCGGTCAGCGCGACTGCCAAGGTCAGCACAAACAGGAGTCGAATGCGCACCTACGTATAATAAATTGTTCCGCATGAAAGGGGCACCTGAGCAATCCTAGAGGTGGTGGTCGAGAGCGGGAGTTCCGTCCCTGCGGCGGAAGGCGCAGTTTTTGCGCTACTTCTTTCCGACTCGCACATCCACTATGGATACAGAAGCGCGACATCATCGGGTTCTGAGAGGCCCCGCAGAACCGCAAGAAAGGAAAGGTCGATGAAAAAGACCACAGAGCCCTTAACCCTTACCAGCGCCAGCGTGGCGGAGCTGCTCCGCGAACTGCTGGTGAGGCTGGGCGAAGACCCGGATCGCGAAGGGCTGGCGCGCACCCCGGAGCGCATGCACAACGCTCTGGAGTACCTCACCCGCGGATACCAGGAAGACCCGGAGACAATGCTGCAGGGCGCCCTCTTTAACGTGACCTATGACGAGATGGTGATCGTCAAAGACATCGAGATGTTCAGCCTGTGCGAGCACCATCTGCTGCCCTTTTTTGGCAAAGTGCACGTGGCCTACATTCCCAAAGGGAAAGTGATCGGACTGAGCAAGCTGCCCCGCCTGGTGGACATTTTTGCCCGCCGCCTGCAGGTGCAGGAGCGGCTGACCAAGCAGATCGCCGAAACCATCCAGAAAGCCATCGAGCCGCAGGGCGTGGGCGTGGTGGTGGAGGCGCGCCACCTTTGCATGATGATGCGCGGCGTGGAAAAGCAGCACTCGGCGGCGGTCACATCGTCCATGCTGGGGTGCTTTCGCGAAGAGCTGGAAACGAGACAGGAATTCCTGTCGCTGATCCGCGGGCGCCTCCTGAATGGAGGCTAAGTTGGGCTCGCTGAGGTACAATCTCGCCCGGACAAAGCCATGCGTCGAAGCGACGAACCCAGCGGCTTTCAACCGCTGAAGCGAACCTCGCAAATCGTTTTTGGTGAGCGCCAGCACTTGAGCGCCGTGCTGGACTCGATCATGAAGTTCGGCAGCATTTCCGAGCGCGTGGCGCGCGAGAAGATGCAGCTGGACGCGCTCATCCAAGCACGAACCGCGGAATTGAACCGCATCCACGCCGACTGGGACCGCAACCTGGAAATGGCCCGCAACCCTGCGACCTCAGCCGACGACCTGGCCAAGATGGTGGAGACAACGCCCGCAGACGACTACCTTCTGCTGCGCAGCATCGCCGAGCATGCCAATACGCCGGGATCGGTATTGACGCTGCTGGCGCAACATTCCTACGACGCCATCAAGGAGAGCGTCGCGCGCCACCCCAACACCCATCCCAATACCCTGGAGAAGCTGGCCGAGGACACCACCCGACCCCTGTGGTTCCTGGTGGCGTGCAACCCGGCAGCCCCGGAGGAATTGCGCGAGCGCTTGCTCAAGCGAATGTGGCAGGAGGCGAAGCCCGAGAAGTAACGCACCGGCGAGGCGAAGTGGTCGGTCGCCGGTCACCAGCCGCGGTATCGGTAGCGTGGCGGTCGGGCCGGCAAGAGCTTGATGAGGGTCACGCCTGTTAGAAACCCTCCTACGTGCGCCCAAAAGGCGATGCCGCCTCCGGACTCCTGGCCGGGAGCGATGCTGGTGGCAGCCCCGCTCAGAAACTGCACCACGAACCAATACCCCAGTACGACCCACGCCGGCAGCTGCACCGTGAAAATAAAGACCAGCGGAACCAATGTAAGAACCCGCGCCGATGGAAAAAGCAGAAAGTAGGCGCCCATCACACCGGCGATGGCACCGCTGGCGCCCACGCTGGGAACCGAAGACGAGGCATTGAAGGCTGTGTGCAGCAGGGAAGCGGCGACTCCGCTGCCCAGGTACAGCAGCAGGTAGCGGAAACGGCCCAGGTGGTCTTCCACGTTGTCGCCGAAAATCCAGAGTGCCAGCATGTTGGACAGCAGATGGATCCAGGAGGCGTGCAAGAACATGGAGGTCAGCACAGGCACCAGCGCCACTTGAACATTCACGTCTTCGGCACCGTGCAGCAGGCCTGTGATGTGCGTGGGAACGACTCCAAATTGAAACAGAAACTCCATGCGAGTCCTGGGCTCGAGCAGCAACTCGTACAGAAAGGCAACGACGTTCAGCGCCAGCAGAAAATAGGTAAGGTAGGGAGTGGTGAAGCGGGGCGCGTCGTCGCGAAGCGGAATCATTGAGGCGTCCCTGGCGGGTCTCCCCGCGGGTGATAAGCTCAAACATAACAGACGAAAAGCATGGACGGAGTCCTAATTGTCGACAAGCCGGCGGGGATGACCTCGCACGACGTGGTGAACCGGGTGCGACGCATCCTGGAGGAGCGCTCCGTTGGTCATCTGGGCACGCTCGATCCCATGGCCACGGGCGTCCTGCCCCTGGTGACGGGGAGAATGACCCGGCTGGCGCAGTTCTATGCGCACAGCGAAAAAACCTACAGCGGAGAAATCCGCTTCGGATTCGCCACCGATACGTACGACGCCGCCGGCGACCCCGTGGGACCCCTCTGCAAACCCACCCTGGATCTGGAGCAAATCCGGGAAGCCGCGCGCGCTTACACGGGGACCATTCAGCAGATGCCGCCGCCTTTTTCGGCCAAAAAGATTTCCGGGGTACCGGCATACAAACTGGCACGCCAGAAGAAGCCTGTGGAGTTGAAGCCGGTCACCGTGGAAGTCAAGGAATTCGAGATCGAGGCTTGGGAGGGCGACCGGGCGCGCTTCCACGCCCGCGTGGCCTCGGGGACTTACCTGCGCTCCGTGGCCCATGATTTGGGGCGCGACCTGGGAGTCGGGGGGCACCTTGCAGCGCTGCGCAGGATCGCGGTGGGAGAGTTCGAACTGGCCGAAGCCCGCACTCTGGAGCAATTGCAGGAAGCCGCGGAGAGGGGAAGCGCGGCCGAGCTCTTCATCCATCCTCGCCGCTTGCTGCCGCAGCTTCCTGCCGTGACCGCCACCGAGGAGAATGCCGCCTGCATTCGCCATGGCCGTGCCGTAAACCTGCCGGAACTCTCTCAGGCGCGCCAGGTGAAGGTCTTTCGGGGGCAGGGAGAACTTATCGCCATTGCCACACGGGTGGCTGGAACACTGTTCCACCCTGGGATTGTCCTGTGTTCCGAGTAGTCCCAGGGCAATAACGTCCGATAACAGATATTATGTAAACGTTACGACTTGAGTAGTTCTTCCAGTTCCCGACGGAACCTGCTTAGAAGCTCGAGCCTCTCTGGCGTGGCCTCAAGAATCTGGTCTTTGGCCTGGAAAACCTGGTGTCCCTCCCTCTCCAGCAACACCCCCATCACTTCGCCCATGCGCCAGCCCGGGGTCCCGATCATGCGCAAACCTTCCGGGGTGGCTTCGAGCAGCGCAATGCACCCATCACGGGTAGCCCCGACGGCCTTGGGAAAGCGCTCAAAAGTCTCGAATTCAAAACCGGCTTCGAAGAGACGCTGCAGCTGGGCGGCCGGATCGGGCATGGGGTTATCTCAAGGATGGGTCAAACCAGGAAACCAGAAATCCGACGCACCCAGGGCCGGGAGGAAACGCTTACATCTTGTAGCGGCCCAGGTCTTCGTCGTTGAGGTTCTCCAGCCACTTGCGCAGTTCCTCACTGGAGACTTTGTCGGAGATGGAACTGGCGAGCTTGGAGGAGCGCAGCACTTCATCGTCCACGAAGATGGGGCAATCCAGGCGCAGGGCCAGCGCCAGGGCATCTGAGGGGCGCGAATCCACGCTGATAATGCGGCCGTCGCGCTCCAGCCATATCACAGCGAAGAAGGTGTCTTCGCGCAGGTCGTTCACCACCACCTTGCGGACCTGCGTGTCCAGGCCCACCAGGACGTTCTTCAACAGGTCATGGGTCATGGGACGGGGAGTCGAGACTTTTTCGATCTCCAGCGCGATGGCGTTGGCTTCATAAATGCCAACCCAGATGGGCAGAACGGAGTCGCCGCTCATGTCCTTCAGAATCACGATGGGCATGTTGGTCACCGGGTCCATCATCAAGCCCCGGATTTTCATCTCCACTTCCATCGCAACCTCCCTACCCCTTGGATGCCCTCCGTGGGCCGTTAGACTACCATTTCTCCGGCCAGGCTGTTGGGAAAACTCCGGGTGACCAGTACCTTTGCGTAGGCCCCCGGGGCAGGCTGGACGGCGGCGGTTGTAGTGAAGTTCACCGTCTTGTTCTGAGAACTGCGCCCCACGAGCTGCTTGCGGGCATCCTTTCGACCTTCAACCATCACATCAAGAACCTCCCCGATATGATTCATATAACGTGTTCTTTGTATCTCTCTTTGCTTGTCCATGAGGACCGCCAAGCGCCGGACTTTCTCCTCTTCCGGGAGGATGTCGGGCAGGGAGAGGGCGGGAGTATTGGGCCGGGGCGAGTACTTGAAGGAAAACACACCGTCGAAGCCTACCTCGTCCAACAAGGATAGCGTCTCCCCGAATTCCTTCTCGGTTTCCCCCGGGAAGCCGACGATCACGTCCGAGGTAATGCTGGGACGCCGCCGTGCCGCTTTCATCCAGGAGATGCGTTCCAGATATTCCTCGCGCGTGTACTCGCGCAGCATGGCGCGCAGCACGCGGCTCGACCCGCTTTGTACCGGCAGGTGGACATGGTCGCAAAGCGTGGGCACGGCATCCATGGCATGAACGATGTCGCGCGTGAAATCGCGTGGGTGGGAAGTGGTGAAGCGCACACGCCGGATACCGGGAACCTCGCCCACGGCGGCAAGAAGTTCCGCAAACGTGCTGCGCCCCGACGGGTCGCGGTACGAGTTCACGTTTTGTCCCAGGAGCTGGATTTCCGTATAGCCGGCATCCGCAATGCGCCGGGCCTCCTCCAGCACGGACGCCGAGGTTCGGCTGCGCTCTTTGCCGCGGGTGTAGGGAACCACGCAGTAGGCGCAGAACTTGTCACAACCCTCGATAATGGTGATGTAGGCCCGGTAGGGATTGGTGCGCTGGGTGAACTCGGTTTCGAACGCTTGGTCGGTCTGGCGGTCGTCGAGTCCGGTGACTTGCCTCTTCCCTGCCTCGATCTGCACCAGCATCTGCGGCAGATTGCGGTAGGAGGCGGAGCCTGCTACGAGGGAGACATGGGGCGCGCGCGCAAAGATTTTTTCTCCTTCCTGCTGCGCCACGCATCCCAGCACCC
>CAYRII010000073.1:0-11081 GCA_964424245.1 uncultured Terriglobales bacterium
GATTGTTCGCATGCTGGTCGCGCCCCACGCTGACATGCTGTCGGCGATAGATCGCGTCCAGTCTGGGATCCAGCTCCCGGAGAATCTCCAGGCACTGATCCATGATCTGCAACGACGCCTTGCAGCCGCGCGCTTCCCAGAAGTCCCGCCCGAACACTTCTACCGCTTCGGTAAGCGCACGCGGCTCATCGAACACGCGTGTAAAATGCAGCACCAGCTTGCCCGCAACCTCGATGGCGCTGACTTCGAGAACGATGATGGGAATCACCCGGTGGATCAGTCGGAGCACGTTTTGAAAGCGGGCGGTCAGGTCCTCTGCCACCAGCACGGCACAGTGGTCGAGTCTGGGAGAGCGATTCTGCTCCAGGTCCCAGTATTCGATGCAACGAACAATGTGGCTCTCGTCCATCCGGCCCAGCATGATCTCGACGACGTAACGCTTGGGCCGGCGCGCATTTTCGAGAAGCAGGTCCACGCGACCCCCGCCTGCCTGGCCTTTTTCCACCTGCCGCACGCGCACGGTCCCCAACCCGAGCAGGGAAGGATCCTGCGCAATCACATCCCGCAGCCAGGCTTCGTCGTAATGCGGATGGCTTTTCAGCCAAATTCTTTGTCCTTTGACGTACTCCAGTGCCGTCGCAACGGACGTCGTGGACGGTTCAACGGCTCGCGAGCGCGCCCGGTCGGGGCCGCTTCCGCTGCCCGATTCCCGCGTTCGAAATGGGAAGTGTTCCATTGTGTTTCCAAAATGGGCATTATCTCAATTGTTACCTGCCGGAGAGATTAAGATCGAGTTTGTTTTGAAATCAGAACAGGCTGCCGGTGTCTGCGAAAATATGTGCAACAGTTGAAGTCTCAATTTGTTACACTCTGCCTGGCTCCAGCCTGCTCGCCCTGACTTTTCTGCCTGATGCTGCTCAGGGAAATCGCGCCGTGTTGGTCGCGCACGCAACAGCTTGAATTCCATTTTGGGAATGACCAGCCAGAATGCCGGGGTTGAGAGAAGGGATTTAACATGAACACACCAGGCAAACAGTTACGCGCTCTTCGGGTACAGCTCAACCTCACCATTCGTGACGTGGAGACCGCGAGCTGTCGCATTGCGGACCGCCATCGCAACGAAGAGTTTTCTCTTTCCTTGAGCCGCCTTTCTGACATTGAAACCAAGGGGGTCCTGCCCAGCATCTACCGGCTCTACACACTTGCCGTCATCTATCGGCGGGATCTACGGGAATTGCTCTCCTATTACGGCATTGACCTCAGCGAGGCGGCCTCGGATCTAGGTGTGGTGGCTCCCGTTCGCACCCATCGCTCCGGCGCCCTGGATGGAGTGAGTGAGGTTCGTCTGCCGGTGAGGATCGATCCCAGTTTCGACCCACGACGCACCTTCAACCTAGGGCGGGTGGTGGAGCAATGGGGCATCGTGCCGCTGGCGTACCTGGACCGCTTCGCCCGCGACGATTACACCTACGGTTACATTGGAACCGAGGACCTCACGATGTACCCGCTGCTGATGCCCGGCTCCTTCGTGCAGGTGGACGAATCGCGCACCGAGGTCCGCTCCGCCGTGTGGCGGAACGAGTTCGAGCGCCCCATCTACTTCGTGGAGACTCGCGAAGGGCACTTTGTGAGCTGGTGCGTGCTGCAGTCTGGCATGCTGGTTCTGCAACCCCATCCGCTTTCGCCTGTTCCCGTGCGCATGTTGCGCCATCCGCAGGAAGCCGAGGTGATCGGTCAGGTGGTGGGAGTGGCTATGCGCCTGGGGGATTGGCTCGACGGCGGCCTGGAGCGAGGCGGGAAAGAGCCTCCAGCACTGTCCTGAAGTGTTCCTCGGACCCGCCGCTGGGTTCCCCAGGCGGCATGGTGGCGCTCAACTGCTGCAGCTCGTCCACGTAAGTCTGGTAGTCCACTTCCATCTCGGCCGCCGACTCCTCAGCTTCCCGTACCAGTTCTCGTAGAGGCGTGCGCAACACGCCCAGGTAAAGCGCGTGGTGAGCCTGGCGGAGTGCCCTCTGTACCGCCACGTCACCGTGCAGCCGTTCCAGGCCCCAGTGCGCGTACCGGCCGTCCTGGGTTCGTAACTCCGCCACGTAGCGTAGTTTGCCCCAGATGCCGGCGATCGAGCCGAGCGTCGTACCCACAAAATCTTCCAGCGCGGACCGCAGACTCATGTTTGTTTTACTTTCAGAACAAGGAACAAAGCTGCATTTCCCGTTTCGATTCCACTCTCGCTGATGCAACCTCTCTCGGTGCGAACCGCGCACGCGAGGAGTCGTATCATGAAAACCGTACTACGCATCCTGATAGCTACCCTGGTCTTGGCCGGAACCTGCTCTACCGTATCCTACGCCGACGGAGGAGACCCGGTGCCATTGTGTGATCCAGCGGATCCCGACTGCAGGCCGCCAATTCCCCCAATGCAGCCCTGATTCCCATTGTGGGAAGGGAAGAAAAAACAGTTTGAGGGCTGCCCCAAAACGTCTAAGCTGCAAACGGGCAGCCCATGTCTCTGGTTCGTCTTACGTACTACGTCCTCTGGCTCAGCCCAGCCTTGTTGCTGGGGATTGCGGTGGTGCGCATGTTGCTGAGCAAGCTGCACCGTGAGTTCCCAATCTTCTTTGCCTACGCCGTCTTTCAAGCGGCGCGCACTGCGGTGCAGTTTGTCGTTTACCACCAGGATTTTCCTCTGTACTTCTACACCTACTGGGCGGGAGAAGCACTCAGCGTCGCGCTGGGTTTCGGCGTGCTCCATGAAATCTTCACCCATCTCTTCCGTCCCTACGAGGCCTTGCAGGAATTGGCTCGGTTGCTGTTTCGGTGGGCGGCTGCAATCCTGATCCTGGTAGCCGTTGTTTCCGCTGCATCCACGCCGGCAGCCGACTCCAGCCGCCTGATTGCCGGCATTCTTGTGCTGGAGCGCAGTGTGCGTGTGGTGCAATGCGGCCTCCTGTTCATGCTGTTTCTGTTTTCCTCCTACTTCGGGCTCACTTGGCGGCATCTGGTCTTTGGAATCGCCTTCGGGTTTGGGCTTTACGCCAGCGTGGAACTGTCAGCTTTGGCTGCCCGTGCCTATTTGGGCGCAATTGGGAACCAGACGTATTCCCTGGTCACCAGCGGCGCCTATAACATTGCCGTGCTCATCTGGGTCACCTATCTGTATTCGCCGCAGCCGGCGCGGCGTGCTGTGCAAGCGGTGCCCGGCTCCAACGTGGAACGTTGGAACCAGGCCCTTTTGCAACTCTTGGAACGATGATTCTGGTGCTGATTTTCGCGGGCCTGGCCCTGACGGCGCTGGTGGTTCTCCATCGCGCCGCCCGCGGCCACGTTGCGTCTGTGCAATCCCTGGAGGAATTGGAAGCCTGTGCCTTGCCAGTGGACCTGGATGCATTTCGCAACCTCGTGGATCCGGCGGAAGAGGACTATCTGCGCACCCACCTCTCCCCGGCTGAATTTCGCCGCATACAGCGCCGCCGCTTGCGGGCGGCTCTTACCTACGTACGCCGCGCCTCGCACAACGCCGCCGTACTCGTGCGCCTGGGCGAAGCCGCTCGTGAAAGCAGCGATCCCGAGGTGACCCGCGCGGGTCAGGACCTTGTCAACAGCGCCCTCCGCATGCGGCTCTACACCACCCAGGTCCAGGCACGTTTGTTCCTCCTGATCCTCGTCCCGGGGGCTCCCTTGTCCCTTACCAGTGTTGCGGACCGCTACCAGGCTCTCCGGGAGCGCGTTGGCCGTTTGTGCCGTTTGCAGCAACCAGCTTATGCGGGACGCATCTCCGCCGCACTTTGATCCAGATTTTGTTCCGCAAATGGAACAGGCGGTCCGAGAAACCGGGCCGTGCAAGGCCTTCCTCTGGCGCGCCTAAGACAGGGCGGATTGGTTAAAATGGATGGTCAGCTGCATTGCGTTCCATGGTCGATATCCATAGCCACATTCTGCCCGCGGTTGATGATGGCGCCAGGACTTGGGAGATTGCGGAGGAGATGTGCCGCATGGCGGCCGCGGATGGCATCACCCACACGGTAGCCACGCCGCACGCCAACGACGAGTACTCCTATGACCGCGAGCGTCATGCCGCCACGCTGGCCGAGCTGCAACGGCGTGTTGGCCGGTCACCCGTGCTCAGCCTGGGATGCGATTTCCATTTTTCCATCGAGAACATCCAGGACGCCATCCTGCATCCGGCACGCTACACCATAGGCAGCTCTTCGTACCTGCTGGTGGAATTCAGCGACTTCGCGCTTTCGCCATTCCTGGCCGAGGCCCTCACGCGGCTGCAATCGGTGGGGCTGATGCTGGTTGTGACCCACCCCGAACGAAACCTGCTGTTGCAGCGTGACCCGGCACACATTCTGCGGCTAATCGAGCAGGGATGCGTTATCCAGGTGACCGCCTCCTCGTTCACCGGACGCTTTGGGGAATCGGCTCGGCGAACAGCGAGATGGCTCCTGGAGCGCGATGCCGTGCACGTGCTGGCCAGCGACGCCCACGATTTGAAAAATCGGCCGCCGGTTCTTTCCACCGGGCGCGAGGCCGTGGAGGAGTTGCGAGGCGCTGAAATTGCGGAGGCGCTGGTCGGGGAAAACCCGCGCGCCATACTGGAGGGCCGGCCCCTGCCCTTTTATCCCGAACCCACCGCTTGAGAACTTGCTGCCGCTGGCACCGCCGGATTGCTCCTCACAGCGGGAAAAAGCTGCGCGCCGAAACCGGCAGGAGTCATGAAAAAAAACTTGGGCAAGGAATGCTCAGTGGCAAGAGGGGAGAGAAGCACCTTGGCTTCCGTCAGGCGGAAGCAGATCCAAGCGAACCTTGGTTCTCCAGACTCTCCAGGTTTTGCCGCGCTTCAATCAGACCCAGACCGGCGGCTTTGAGAAACCACTTTCGCGCTGCGCTGCGGTTTCGTTGAACCCCCAAACCTTCGGCGTACAGTTTGCCCAGCGCATTCTGCGCCACGGCGGAGCCCTGCCGGGCTGCGCAACGGAACCACTGCGCCGCCTGGAAGTAGTCTCGTTGCATGCCCGCCCCTTCCAGATACAACACAGCCAGCATGTGCTGCGCGCCTGCATCTCCCTGCAAGGCTCGCTGGCGAACCATCTGGCAGGCCTTTTCCGGTGAAAGGGCTCGAAGGTTAGGTCGCCGGTAAGTGTTTTTCGGCATTGCTCTACTCTCCAGGACTGTGTGAACGGCTGCTTCACCCCACTGCGGCGTCCGCAAGGCAGAACATCCCTGGGGACAACAGTAGGCGCAGTTAGTGTTCGCAACTTGTCGTCCATTCCAAGCGCATTCAGGAGGCTGGACTTAGGAGTATTGCGGGGAGGGCGGTAGTTTCAAGTCGGGAAGATTCTTCCCGAATCGGAGCTCAGAATGAGTGGTTCGCCCTCCCGTGTGCAGCCTCCTCACGTTTCAGGCTGAGAGAAATCTCGTCTCATATTGCAAGAGACGCCGAGCCACGGCCCGCTAAGCTGTTTGTTATCAGTGCACATGAAACGGCCCACGGCTTGCATTTTCACTCCTCCGCTGGCAGAAGGGAGGCCGGCCCGGCGGACATCGCAGGCCAAGCCAGGCTCCTCCCGGAACCAAATTCAGAACGGCAACTCGCAGGGAACAGACAGCCCCTTACAAAGGAGCCGCCCGACCCCGGGGACAACAGTTGCCGAAATAAAACGCACTTGGAGGATGAGAAGACCATGAAAAAGTCTAGCGGGCTGCTCGCGAGAGTCGCCGTCACAATTCTGGTGGTCTTTGCGACCACTTCACTGGCGTTGGCGCAGAACTCCAACGTCTCCAACATCAACCTGAACGCCGCCCTGGCCGAGTCGCTTTCGATCAGCCTGTCTGGCGCCGCGGTGAATTTCACGCTCACCGGCGGCAGCGCCAGCAACCCTGGCGACACTACGATCGATGCCACCACGACCTGGGTGCTCAAGCCGGGACGGACCGCGGTAAAGCTGTATGCCTACTTCGACAGCGCACCGGCCGCCCTGGTGCATACCGACGTGGCCAACTCGGACGACATTCCTTCGTCCGCGGTCGAAGTCGGCGTAAACGGTGGAGCGGTTTCTCCGGTTTCCAGCACGGTGGTCTTTGGCGCGGCCAACGCCGGCTTGCAGCTGTTCAACCAGTCCATCACCGGTGTCAACAAGAGCAGCAACCGCACCGACACGTTGAACTTCAACATCAACCTCAGCTCGTTGCCGCAGCTTTCGGCCGATACCTATAGCGGAACGCTGCACATTCAGGCACAGGCAACTCCGTAAGGAGAGAAAATCGTGACTCACCATCCTCCCCTGCAGTTTCGGCAAAGGGCCCGGAGCTTCATCCTCGGGGCCCTTTGCGTCTTTTCCCTGTCGCCGGCCGCCCTCGGGCAGACGGTGCGGCCTCTGCTGATGGAGTATTCCGAGAAGGCACGTGGCCGGCTGGAGTTGGTCAACGACACGCTGACGCCGCTCAATGTGGTGCTCGAAGCCAAGAGTTTCACCGTCTCCGACAGCGGCGAGATTTCCTACCAGCCCCTCGATTCGCAGATCCAGCTCAAGCTTTCCGCCATGAGCTTTCGCATTCCGCCGCAGCAGAGCTACTACGTTTTCTACGAAGCGCGGGCAGAAGTGCTGCCGGCCTGGTTCGTGCTATACGCCAATTTCTCCGGCTTTCCGTTCAAAAGCGCATCCGGCATGAACATCCAACTGGAGCTGCCCCATACCGTTTACCTGCTGCCCAAACAGAAGATGGAAAAATCGGAAATCGTGTTGCGTCACGCCCAGTACAGCTATCGCAACAAGCATGTTGTCGTGCGGGTGGCCAATCTGGGCGATGCTTTTGGGCGCGTCCTGGGGGCAGAAGTTTCGGGCAGAAAGCGCAGGTCCACGCACAACGGGTTTCCTGTATTCCCGCGTAGTGAGCGGGAAGTGGAAATTCCCTGGGAGGACGAAGAAACCCTGCCTGACAAGCTGGTACTGCGCTTTGCCAAGTTCACCCTGGAAGAAAGAGTAACCGCGACCAATGAATGAGCGGGTCCAATCCGCTGCAGAGCCAAAAAGCAGGAAAGCCCGGGGCATGCTCCGGGCCGGTCTGCTTTTGGCCCTGGTGTTTGCAGCCGCCCCGCTTCCGGCACAAATCTTCAAGCTCGGGGGCGGTACATCATCGCTGCTCGATGCTCAGGGAGGATCGCTGGAAGTCCGTGGACCGAATTACGAGAGCTGGATGGGGCTGGGGCAGATCAACGGGCAGTTGCGGATCGGCGCCTTTGCACGCACTCGCTGGCGTGGTTACACGTTTACTCTGGGCGACGACACCATCCGATTTGGTTTGCCCACCGATGTCTTTCAATCCGGCCAGTACTTCCTGGGCCGGGGGGTAGGGATGTCAGGGGTGCGGAAGAACGTGAACTTTTTCGCCTTTGCCGGCGCCACGTCCACGCACTTCGGCACGTTGTTCCTCAAGACGGCGGTGGCCGAGGACCCGGTGGGCGTGCTGTTTCTGGATACAAAACTGAGCGGCACCGTGCGCGCCTTTTCCCGCAATGTCCTTTCCCGCCAACTGACGTCGATCCACGGGCTGGAGTGGAAAACTCGGGACTGGCTGAAGACGGCGGTGGCCGCCGGTACCGGCGCCAACCAGGGCTACATGGCCACCAGCATGGATGCAGACAAGGGTTGGATCGCCGTGCGCGCCTCCTATGTGGGGGCCGGCAGCCGCTTTCATCGCGTGACGACAGCCAATCCACTGGCCACCGAAGTGGACCGCGAAAACATTGTGGTGACCGTGCATCCCAAGCCCAACCTCACCATCACCGCCAGTCATCAGAACTTTCTTCAACCGGCAAGCGCGGACCGGCCCGCCGTGCGCGCCAACGTGCAGCAGGTTTCGGCCGGCGCTGACCTTGCGGGGTTTCGTTTTGGCGGTGGCATCTATCACAATCGCGCCAAAGAACTGGGGAACCTGGGAACTTCCCTCTGGGCGGCGCGACGCCTCAACGACCGCCTCGATCTATCCTTTAACTACTTCCGCGCCGCGCAAAAGTCCGGCATCATCTCCAACAGCGTAAGCGGCACGATCCGCGAAATCATCTCGCCGCGCTTTGACCTTTTGCAACTGGTCACGTATTCCAACGGCCAGACCACGGTCTCGTTTGGCGGAAACCTCAATAGCAACCGTTTTTCCGTGGGCGTGGATTACCAGACCGTCTACGTGCCCTTTCTGGCCAGCGCCTTCAAGCAAGCCCTCATGCTCAGGGTCCGCTTCCGGCCCTTCGGCAACGTGGAACTCAACACCCAGACCTATGTGGCACCGGACGGCCGGATCCGCTACACGGCCGCGGGCAATACTTTCCTTTACCGCTACCAGGGCCTGGTTGTGGGCGAGCCCAGCGCCACCTTCAACTTGCCGCGAAACATGGCCCGCGGCCGCGTCACCGACGAAAACGGTGATCCCATTCGCGGCGCCGCGCTGCGCATTGATCGGCAGGATGTTTTCACCGACGCCAACGGGCAGTTTTTCGTGCGTGTGAAAAAGGCGCGGGAATACCCCGTTCAGGTCCTGGTGGACGAGTTCCTGGTGCCCGGTTACTTTGAGGTTGTGGACGCCCCCGCTTCGGTCAAGGCGGAGTCCGAAGAGCAATCAGAGGAAATCATCATCGTGGTACGCAGGACGCGGCCGCCGCTGCGTCCCAGCGTGATGGTGGCGGATGCCGCGAAGCCTGCCGCCGGTCACGAGGATACGAACGCCGGGCTCCCAGACCTCGCAGCCCTCGAGCCGCCGACATCGCCTCCTGTGGATTCCCCTGCATCCGAGCCGGGAAGCAAGAGCGCGGTCAGCGACTCTCGGGCTCTCCCGGCGCCGGTCCAGGTTCCAGTCCGCGACGGGTATGCGGTTCAGGTGGCGGCCCTCAGCCAGCCTGAATCGGTGGCGGCGCTGGTTGAAGCGCTCCGCCGCCAGCGCTATCCCGTCTACGTCATCGGTGGTGAGGGAGTGGACGGGCTGTACCGCGTGCAAGTTGGCCCGTTCCTGGATCGCCAGGAAGCCCGCTCAGTGCGCTCCCGATTGATCCGAGAGGGTTACAAGCCGATCGTCAAAGACATGGCGTTCGCCGGGCCCGGCGCCAAGCGGCGCGACAATCAGGGAGACTAGAAAGGACGGAGTTCCCGGTGTGAACTCATTTTTCCAGTATTCGGTTTTCCGGACGTGGAGACCCGCATTTCCCTGTTCTCTGGGGTTTAGCCTTATGATAATCTGCTGAAAAGACGGCTCCGTCTGGGTTGATTCCCCGGCAAACTTTGGCCTCAAAGCGACATTCCGGTATCCAGGTCTCGTGGACCACGATCACCTACCGCAGCGTGTTCCTGGTTGCGCTGACGTTGGTCTCCGCGACCGGGGTGGGATTCTATTTTGCGTTTCCCGAGACCGCCAAGGCGGGGCTGGAAAAAGCGGGCAGCTTCTTTTCTGGTTTGGGCGATCGGCTGGGGCTGGGCTCAGGAGGCGGGAAAAAGGGACCCGTCGCCGGTTCACAACAGGCGCACTTCACGCAAATCGACGGCACGGTTCGCGTGAAGAAGGCCAACAGCAGCTCTTGGGTCACAGCAGACTATGCTCTTCCGCTGGAAAAGGGAGATGTCGTGCAAACGGCTGCCGAGGGCATCGCCAAAGTGGTATTCGCCGACGGCACGAACTACACCGTCAAGAGTGATTCCCTCATCGTAATCGAAGAAAACTCGACCAATGAGGCGCAGCAGACCAAGGTTGCCGTGCAAGTCACGACGGGCACGGTGGATCTCACCACCTCCACGTATTCGCAGGGTTCCAAGTCCATGGTGACAGTCGCCGGAGCCACGGCCGTGCTGGCGCCGGAAAGCGCCGCCCAGGTACGCAACGATCCGCGGTCCGACCAGCACGAGATTCTGGTCCGCAAGGGCGCCGGCGAGGTCACGCGCGGCAGCGAAGTCGTGCGCCTCACCGACTACGAAAAGGTCTCGTTCCAGTCCGATTCTCCGCAAATGACCAAGGAGAAGGAGATCGGCCCGCCCACTCTGATCACGCCCGCCAACATGATGCCCATGTTTGTGGCCGGCTCTGCCAAGCCCATCAGCTTTTCCTGGACCCCGGTGGAGAATGTGCGTACGTTCCACCTGCGCATCTCCCGCAACCCGTATTTTTCCTCTACCGTAGTCGACCGCAAGGTGCAGGGTACAGAATTCAGTGCCCCAGGCCTGCAGGAAGGGGCCTATTACTGGGCGGTGCAGTCGGTGGACGCGCGCGGGAAGGAATCCGTGGAGAGCGAGCGCAATCGCTTTACCGTGATTGCCAGGAACCCCAACGAAGCGTCGCTCTTGCTGGAGATTGAACCCTTCATCCAGCACGGTCGCGTGATTGAGGTTCGGGGGAGAACGGAGGCCAGCGCGCGCGTCATGGTGAACGGCCAGGAAGTGCCCATCATCAGTCAGGAGGGCAAGTTTCATTACTTCACTCCGCCTCTGCCCAACGGCGAAAACGCCATCACCGTGACGGCGCAAAACGCCCGGGGTGGAGTCAATACGCAGACCAAGAAGGTGGTCATTCAATAGGACGGCCCTTTGGGGTTCGCTTGCTGGTTCCGCAGTGCCTTCCCTAACCACTAGAACCAGCGGACTTAGGTACAATCAAGACGCCCGGAACCGCCGGTACCAGGGTGGGACAGCCGCCTCGCCCGGGAGGTGGCAGGGCAGAAAAAAGAGAGTCGAGAAGTTTGCTCATGTCGTCCAACGGTCGTCATTCCGATTCCACGCGCATTCACAATCTGCGCTCGCTGTTCAGCATGTTCTCCAGTGATCTGGCCATCGACCTGGGTACGGCCAACACCCTGGTCTATGCCAAAGGTAAGGGCATTGTCGTCAACGAGCCTTCCATCGTGGCGATCAACAAGCTCACGGGAGAAGTTGAAGCTGTGGGCAAAGAGGCCAAAGAGATGCTGGGCCGAACCCCCGGCAACATCGTGGCCATCAAGCCCATGAAAGACGGCGTCATCGCCGACTTCAAGGTCACCGAGAAGATGCTCAACTACTTCATCCAGAAGGCGCACAACCGCAAGATGCTGGTGCATCCGCGCATCG
>CAYRII010000074.1:0-11048 GCA_964424245.1 uncultured Terriglobales bacterium
TGCGGTAGCGTTCGGGAAGAACCGAGAAGATAATGCTTAGCAGCAACGCCGGCATCTTGGACCCCGCAGGTGGGAGACTTGGGCCCGAATCTTACACCCGGCAGGGAGGGTTTTCTGCCGGCAAAAAATCCTTGACTTCTCGTCTTCTGCGTGCTATTCTTTCGTAATATAGATTAACATAATGATAAGTCATTTGTTTCCGGGATTTTACCTCTAACCCCTTGGATTCTCAAGATTTCCGGGAGTTTTGCCGTAACCTGTTGATTCCTCTAGATCGGTAGGGGGAGGGGAGAGGGGGGAGGGGGGCGGCAGGCCGCGTGTGCGAACCATCTTCCACGTCGATATGGACGCCTTCTACGTTTCCGTGGAAGAGCTTTCTGACCCCACTCTGAAGGGCAAGGCGGTGGTCGTCGGCGGGCAGCGCGACGAGCGCGGCGTGGTCTCTGCCGCCTCCTACGAAGCGCGCAAGTTTGGCGTGCATTCCGCCATGCCTTTGCGCACCGCTGCCAGGCTCTGCCCGCACGCCGTTTTTCTCGACGGGCATCCTGAGCGCTATCGCCAGTGCTCGCTGCAGGTCCGCGGCGTGCTCGAACATTTTTCGCCCCGCGTGGAGATGGCTTCCATCGACGAGGCCTACCTCGACATGACGGGTACCGAGCGCCTGCACGGCCCGCCCTTGCGCGCCGCGCATGCCTTGCATCGCGCCATCGCTGCGGAGACCCGGCTCAACTGTTCCATCGGCATCGGCGCTTCGCGCCTCATCGCAAAAGTTTCCAGCGACCAGGCCAAACCCAACGGCATTCTTTGGGTGCTGCCCGGCCAGGAGGCGCGCTTCCTGGCCCCGCTCGACGTGCGCAAGATTCCCGGAGTCGGCAAAGTCATGGAGAAAGACCTGCTCGCCCTGGGAGTGCGCAAGGTCGGAGACCTGGCGCGATTTGACGACAAATTCCTGGAAGAGCGCTTCGGCCGGTGGGGACTGGCCCTTGCGGGCAAGGCGCAGGGCCTGGACGCGGGCGGCTGGTTCGACACTGAAGTCGGCGCCGCCGTCGAGGCCAAATCCATCGGCCACGAGCACACCTATTCCCGTGACACGGCCGATGCGGCGCAACTCGAAGCCACGCTGGCGCGCCTTTCCGAAATGGTTGGCCGGCGGTTGCGCGAGGCCGGCGTGCACGCGCGCACTCTGCAGCTCAAACTGCGTTACGCGGACTTCACCACCATTACCCGGGCGCACACGCTTGCCTCCGCTACGCAACTGGATACGGAGATCGCCGGCGAAGCGCGCGCCCTGTTCCGCAAGAACTGGAAACCCGGCGCGGCCGTGCGGCTGCTGGGTGTGCAGGCCTCCAATCTTGAAGCCGGAGGCGGGCAGGCGCCGCTGCTGGAAGAAAAAGAGCGCGGGCGCTGGCAGAAGGCGCTGGCCGCTGCCGACCGCTTGCGCGACAAGTTCGGCGAGTCGGCGGTCTCGCTGGGCGGCGGACTCAAGGGCGGCTTTCGCGAACGCACCCACGACAATCCCGCCGCGCTGCGCGGCAAGCCCAAACCGCGGTGATTCTGCATCCGGTCGTGGCCGCGGAGCGTCCAACCTTTCACGGAGACTGACGGATGACTAACTCAGGAACGCTGCTGCTCTCGCGCCGCGAAATCCAGGCGCTTCTTACCCTGGATGAGTGCATCGCCGCCGTGGAACAGGCCTTCCGCATGCAGCACGAAGGCAAGACCCTGCCGCCGGGCATCCTCGGCGTCCCCTCGCGCGAGGGCGGATTCCACATCAAGGCTGCGGGCTTGAAGTTGGACCGCACTTACTTTGCCGTAAAGTGCAACGGCAACTTCTTCCGCAACCGCGAACGCTTTGCCATGCCCAACATCCAGGGGATCATCCTGCTCTGCGACGGCGAAAACGGATACCCGCTGGCGCTGATGGATTCCATCGAAATCACCATCCAGCGCACGGGGGCAGCCACCGCCGTGGCCGCTCGCTACCTCGCCCGGCCGGATGCCCGCGTGGCCACCATTTGCGGCTGCGGCAACCAGGGCAGGGTACAGCTGCGCGCGCTGGCCCGCGTCCTGAAATTGCAAAAAGTCTTTGCCTTCGACGCCGACACAGGCGCGGCGCAACGCTTCGCGGAAGAACTTTCCGCGGAACTGGGAGTGGAGATTGAAGCCGTGCGCGAGCCCGGCCCCGGGGCCAGGCAGAGCCTGGTTTGCGTCACCTGCACGCCTTCGCGCAAGCCCTACCTGATGCGTGGCGACGTTGTGCCCGGAACCTTTGTGGCCGCGGTCGGGGCCGACAGCGAAGAAAAGCAGGAACTCGATCCCGGCCTGCTCGCCGGAAGCAAGGTGGTGGTGGACATTCTGGAGCAATGCGCCACCATCGGCGATCTGCATCATGCCCTCGAAGCCGGCGTGATGACGCGCAAGGACGTGCACGCCGAACTGAGCGAGGTCGTTAGCGGCGCCAGGCCCGGCCGCACCTCGGACCAGGAGATAACCATTTTTGACAGCACCGGCACGGCGCTGCAGGACGCGGCGGCCGCGGCCGTGGTGTACGAAAAAGCTACGGGCCAGGCGAACGTTAGGCGGGTGGAATTCGGGCAGTAGGACGCTTCGCCCGCGCAAAAACTATTTTGCTGAGGGCTGCGGAGACACCAGACGGAGAAACTCGGGATCGTCGTGCAGGCAGGCCAGGTCGGGATCGCGCCGCGCCCACTCCAGCCGCTGGTAGCCGGAGGCGATGGCCTTGCGCAGCATCTCCAGCGCTTCCGCCTTCTTTTGCAGTTGCGCGTAGGTGCAGGCGGCGTTGTACAGCACGTTCGAATCCGAAGGGCGCAGGGCCACCGCGGTCTGCAGGTGGCGGATGGAGTCGCTCTCTCTTCCCGAGTCGGCATAGTCCGAAGCCAGCAGGATGCGGGCGCGAACATCCTCCGGAACCTGCTCCAACTGGCGCTCCAGAACGCGCATCTGGCCGTGGCGCAGAAGATCGGCCAGGTCTTTCCTTTCCAGGCCCTGCAGTGAATTGATGTAGGGAATGTAGACGTTGTAATCGTCCTCGTTGGCCTGGATGGCTTTTTCGGCCAGCTCCGCAGCCTCGGCGAAGCGTCCGGAACTGAAGTAAGCCCGGCCCAGAACCTCGTAGGCGCCTTCGCAGTCGGGTTTGCGCTCGATGGCCGCGTTGGCGAGGCGCACGGCTTCGTCGTAGTTTTTTTGCGCGTAGGAGAGCCAGGCGCGCGCGGCGTTGGCTTCTGCCAGTTGCGCATCGAGAGCTTGCGCGCGGTCGCAGGCTGCCAGGCCCTTTTCGATCCAGCGCGCATGCTGCTCGCGATACTGGTAGGTCATGCCGCAGACGTTGGCCACCCCGGCATGCGCCAGGGCGAAGTCGGGATCAATCTTGATGGCCTCCTCGAACATCTGCAGCGCAAAGTCCAGGGTCCAGCGGCGCGTGTAGCTGCGCCCGCGGAGATAGTAGTCGTAGGCCTGGAGGTTTTCCGTGGGCTTGCGGGCGATGATTTTTTCTTCCTGCGGAGAGAGCCGGACGCGCAGCGCCTGCGCGATGCTGCGCGCAATTTCGTCCTGGATGGCGAACACGTCTTCCATCTGGCGGTCGTAGCGCTCGGCCCAGGCGGAATGCCCGCTGCGCGTCTCCAGCAACTGCGCGGTAATGCGCAAGCGGTTGCCGGCGCGGCGCAAACTGCCTTCCAGCACGAACGCCGCGTCCAGGTCCTGTCCCACTTGCTGCACGGTAACGGGTTTGTCGCGGTAGGCGAGCACGGCGGAGCGCGAAAACGTATTCAGGCCCTTGATCTTGGACATTTCCGTGATGATGTCTTCGGTCATGCCGTCGCGGAAGTATTCGTCTTCCTTGGCGCCGCTCAGGTTCTCGAAGTAGAGCACGGCCACGGATTTTTCCGCGCCCGCCGGGGAAGCGGCGGCACGGCTGCCGGCAGAGCCGGAGGCCGCCGGCCCCTTGCCCGATTCCAGATCCCGCTTCAGGCGCTGCAGGTCGGCGCGCATCTCCGAGGCGCTCTGATAGCGCAGCGCCCGGTCCTTTTCCAGGGCCTTGTTCACGATGCGCACCAGCTCGGCGGGCAGCTGCGGGTTGAGCTCGGCAGGAGAGCGCGGCGTGCCGTGCAGGATGCCGTCGAACACCAGCGCCGAGGTGGTGCCCTCGAAGGGCATGGAGCCGGTGGCCATTTCGTAGAGCACGGCGCCGAAGGAAAACAGGTCGGTGCGATGGTCGAGTTCCTCGCCGCGCGCCTGTTCGGGGGACATGTAGGCCACGGTGCCCAGCGCCGTTCCCGGGCTGGTCAGATCGCGGCTCATGCCGCCGGCGGTGGCGATGGAGGAAGCGCCGGCGGTCTCCTCGTTCAGCTTCTGCGCCAAATCCACTTTGGCCAGGCCGAAGTCCAGGACCTTGGCCTGCCCGCGCTCGGTGAGAAAGATATTGGCGGGCTTGATGTCGCGGTGGACGATGCGCTTGCCGTGGGCCGCATCGAGCGCGTCGGCGACCTGCAACGCCAGCTCCATCAAAAGGCCGATTTCCAGTGGCTTCTTATGGATGCGGTGCTTGAGCGTTTCGCCTTCGAGCAGCTCCATGGAGATGAAATGCTGGCCCTCGTGCTCGTCAATTTCGTAGATGGTGCAGATGTGGGGATGGTTGAGCGCCGAGGCGGAGCGCGCCTCGCGGTGGAAGCGTTCCAGAGTGGAGGGATCGTGGCGCAATCCTTCGGGAAGAAACTTCAGGGCCACGCGCCGGCCCAGGCGCGTGTCCTCGGCGGAATAAACCACTCCCATGCCGCCGCCGCCCAGCCGTTCCAGCACGCGATAATGAGAGACGGTTTTGCCTAGCATCCGGATGGGCTCAGCGGAAAAGTTGAGCGGGCTATCTTATAAGGCGGCAGGAAGCAGCGTCAATTCGGATTGCCCGCGAAGAATGTCGAGCTATCGCGGTTCGGAAAAAAGCAGCCACCCCCGCGCGCGAAGCGCGCTCTGCCCGGCTACGGGCAAGGTTGGGCGTTGGCAGGACGATGGTAGTCGTTCTGGGCCTCGCGCTGGCTGGTGTAGCGGCCGGGGAAAACACGTCCGTAATACTCGGAATCCTTGCAGTAGTAGGTGCCGGTGCGCGTGTGGACCCATACGGTGGCGTCGGGGTTGCCCGAGGTCAACTGCCGTTTCAGTGGGTCACCACCACCGCCCTTGAAGTAGTAGCGCGCCGCGAACACCGCCATGGCCAGAAAGAGGACGGCCAGTATGACCTTCTGAGTGACGTCGGCCAAACGGAGGCGCGGCGGCATGTGGACGGTGACGGGCGCTGTGTCGGAAGAAGGCGCGGGCGCACCGACAACTCCTTCCACGGTTTCGTAGCTTTGAATCACCGCGGCGAGACCGACCTTGCCTTCGCGGGGCGCATGCACGCGCAACACTGTGCCCTCAAAGCGTACCTCCGCGGTTTCGCCTATGGTGGCCTCCGGCGGAAGGTGCAAGGTGAAGCGCAGGTTGGCGCCGACGGGAATGGGAAAGTGAGCATCAATGTAGAGAAAGGCGCCGCTGTTGCTGATGTCGCGGACGCGCGCGGGAGCAGTGCCGCGGTCCTCTGCATGGCGCCAGTCCACTGTCACCGGCAGATCCATGTGGTAGCGGTGAAACCGGCGCAGGTCCGTCGGATTGTCGAATTCAGCCATCTCCACCCTCAAGCGACTGCGGGGCCCAGGGGGAGAATCGGATGCCAAACCCGTCCGTGCAATGTCACCCGGCTCTCTGGAAACGGTACTCATGAATTCTATTCCAGTCTGCCGGCCGACTTTGGGGGGGGAAATGCCCGCCGGCAAGTTCAGGGGAGTTCAAGGTGGAAGTTTGGGGGGACGTTCGGGCCCGGGAACGGGCTCGCAAGAGCCTCGAACCCGGGCCGGCGAAAAACCTAGAAACTACGTGTTCACGCCCGCAGCGGAAAACGGGCGCAACCCACCAATGAGGCGATCGAACAGGTTGCGACGGCCATTCTCCGACTCCGTCACCTCCGCGGCGCCGGTCACGGCCGTGCCATTGCTGGTGAGCGCCGTGGCCATGCGCATGTAGGAGCGCGCGATTTCCGTGTTGTTTTCCTGCGTCACAGGCACGCCGCTTTCAATGGAGCCGGCGACGGCGTGGTAATGGTTCTGGATCTTCCACAGGATGCGGCACCCGGTGGCCTGTTCCAGCTCCAGATCGCTGAAGCCGGAGACCTTGCGATAGCGGTTGAGCACCAGGCGCAGCTTTTCGCTGCCGGTGCTTTCGCTGAGGTGCGTCTGTACCTGGAGGGCATTCCACAGCGAGGCGGTATCCACCTGGGTCACCAGAAGCACGTGCTCGGAAAAGTTGCTGACGGCGCGGGTAGCGGTGTCGAAGCGCGAAGAACAATCCACCACCACGTAGCGATAGCGCTCCACCAGCAAGTCCAGCAGCCGGGCCAGGTTCTCCGGCGAAGGCGGCGCGATGGGGGTGTTGGAGCCTGCCAGCAGGCTCAGCCCGTTCTCGCACTGGGTCATAAAGCCCTGCAACAGGGCCAGATCCATACGGTGCATGTTGTTCAGGGCGTCTACGATGCCAAACGTTGGCTTGACGTTGAGGTGCAGAAAAGCATTGCCCATGGGGGCCAGATCCACCAGCGCCACCGAGCCGTGGGTGGCGGCCAGCGCCAGAGCGGTATTCACCGCCACCGTAGTGGCGCCGCTGCCGCCCTTGGCGTTGACCACAGTTACAACCTTGCCGCGCGTACCGGCGTCGCGCGTGTTGCGCGCCGAAGCCACACGGGCGAAAGCTTCCAGAAGTTTCAGGGGGTTGGCCGGGCGATCCAGGTACTCGCTGGCGCCGCCGCGCATGGCGGCTACGATCACCTGCGGAGCCGTCATCTCTCCGATGGCAAAAATCGAGGCCTTGGGCGCCGCCACATGCAGTGCGGCAATGGCCTGCAGCGCGTGGACGGGATTTTCCGGCAGGATGTCCACCAGAATCACATCGGGCCCCTCCCCCACAACCGCCCGCATTTTGGGATCGGTGACCGCGGCGGGAAGATGGGCGCTTGCGTGCACCACATGAGCGACGGCGGAGGATTCCACCAGGCGCTGCAAGTGCTTACGCTGCTCGCCGTCTGCCGCCAGAATGGAAACCATCAAGATGTTCATATGCGCAAACCTGCCTTCCTGAATTTCACCTTGTCAGATTAGGGCCGGCTCGCAGTTCCAACAAGATAACCAAGGTAACCCGCGCAGAACACTTCGGTGATGTCTGTAACTAGTTGATATGTCTAGGTTTACGATTGAGTATCCGGGCCAAAACGGGAGCCGGAAATGGCGGCCAAAAAAGGATGCATGTGGCACTGGATTAGGTTCCGTGTCTGCCACGAAACTGAGTGCGCCAGGCCGCGGATCGCGAAACGGAGCGCGGCGGCCTTATTTTTTCCTTGGCGGCAAAAACTTTTTTTCGATCTTGGCGATGACGACGTAATTGGGATCCACCATCTCGGAAAGCCGGATGCGGGCCACCTTGGAGAGCAGTTCATAGGCATCGAACCGGGAGAGTCCGTAGTCAGTGTGGATCCACTCGATGAGCTGCGTAAAGGCGATGCGCAGAGAGTCGTCCAAAGGGCGCACAGCGCCCACCACCATCAGATACGCGTCATTTTCCAGGCGCGGCCAGGCAATGGCGCGCCCCTTGATCACATCCACCTGAAGGCGGACGCGCATGGGCACCTCGATGCCGGTGCCTGCCACTTCGCCGTCGCCCTGCGCGGCGTGGCCGTCTCCCAGATAGAGCAGCGCGCCGGAGACGTTGACCGGCAGATAGATGATCTGTTCCGGGTTGATTTCGGGCGAATCCATGTTGCCGCCCCAGGCGCCGGGAGTGACCGAGGCGCGGGACTCTCCCATTGCCGGGGCCACGCCCAGGCAGCCCAGAAAAGGATGCAGCGGTATGGGCACGGAAAAGTCAGAGTCCAGCGCGCGAAACGTGGCGGTGTTGGATTCGTGGTCGATGGGATAAAACCAGATTCTCTCGGGCAGGGGAGGGTTCAGCATGGGAGTGTCTTCGGAACTTCCCAGTGCGCCAAAGCCGTGCGCCATCGCGCCAAAGCCCTGGTTGCTGTCCACCTTCAGGTCGAGCAGGCGGACCACGAGCGTGTCGCCGGGTTCGGCGCCTTCAATGTAAAACGGTCCGGTCAGCGGATTGAAGCCCTTGACCATGCGGAGCGTGTCGCCGGGCTTCTGCAGGGCGTTGCCGGCGGCGTCCGCGGTGCGAGTTTCCAGAACGTCGCCGGGGCGCAGACGAGCCACCGGAGGCGCCACTCCGTAGACGAATTTCAGCTCGCCGGGCGCAGGCTCGTAGCGCACCAAGCGCGGCGGCGCGTCTTCGGGCGGGGAGGCGGGTGCGGCCGCAGCACGCCCGAACATCGAGGCGATACAAAGTGATACCAGCAGGGCCACTCTCATCGCAGCCTCCGGGAAGCGGGTTTCGCGCCGGCGCAAAAGCGGGCGGATAGCGCGCGGGCAAATCTTATCGCATCCCGGCGCATGAATTCGGGGGCGCGGCAGGGTATCCTTCCGTAGGTCGATCCCTCGGTCGACCCGGAAAGGAGGCTGTCGCCATGAAAACCTCCCGGGGCACCCAATTCCTGCTGGCCGCGGGCTTGCTGCTGGCGCTGTTCGTGGGCGCGGGCATCTCCTCGCCGCGCATGGTGGCGGCGTTGCTGGCGATGGCGGGAACGGATGCGGAACGCTTTCTCACCTGGCCGCTGTTCACCATGGGTGACCTCCCGGTGACGCCGATCTTCCTGCTGAAAGTCTTTCTGTTCGTGCTGGTGTTGAGCCTGGCGGCGCGCCTTCTGCGGCACTCGCTGCAGCACCGCGTGCTGCCACACACCTCCATGGAGCCGGGACAGCAGTATGCCCTGGCGCGATTCACCTCCTACGTGTTCTTCGTGCTGGGCCTGATCATCGGCCTGCAATCGTTGGGCCTGCACCTGGAGAGCTTGGTGGTGGTGGGCGGCGCGCTGGGCATCGGCATAGGCTTGGGCCTGCAGGGCGTGGTGAGCAACTTCGTGGCCGGGCTGATTCTGCTGGTCGAGCGGCCCATCAAGCTGGGCGATCGCATTGAAGTGGAGAACACCTACGGCGACGTGGTGCGCATCGCCGGGCGCAGCACCTGGGTGCGGACCGACGACAATGTTGTGATCATCGTGCCCAACTCCGAGTTCATCAACCACCGCGTGACCAACTGGACGGCCAACGACCGCCAGGTTCGCTTCAACCTTTCCCTGGGCGTCTCCTACGGCAGCAACCCCGAGGAAGTTCGGGATACGCTCATCGAGGTGGCTCGCAACAATCCAGACGTCCTCGCCGACCCGGCTCCCGAGGTCCTGTTTACCGAGTTCGGCGAAAGTTCGCTGAACTTTGTGCTGCGCGCCTGGACCATCACCAAGGTGCAGAGCCCGCGACGCTTTCGCAGCGACCTCTACTTCGCCATCTTCCGCGCTTTTCGCGAGCGCGGCATTCAGATTCCTTTCCCGCAGCGCGATCTGCATCTGAAGTCGTCCCAGGTGCCGCTCGTGATGGCGGGGCAGACGGAGGCGGAGCAGCCCTGAGCGCGCGGGGAACATTCGCTGCATCCGCCGCTGGCGCCGGGCGTCTAATGGCTTGCGCCCAGCGGCGCAGGCCGGTAGATGCAGTGTGCCCCGCAAGTCCGCCAGCGGGCGCCGACCGGCAAGAAAGGACCATGCTTCTGTTCACCCGGCTGCCGCACATTGCGCGCCTGCTTGCCGTTCTGCTTTGCGCCTCGCTGCTGCTGCCGGCGCAGGAGAAAACCAGGAATCCGACCAGCCAGGCGCGGCTACCGCAGGATTCGGGTGCGGCGGGACTGGAGCAGATGCTGCTGCGCCTGAAGACCACGGCGCGGATGCTGCACACTACCGCGCATCCCGACGACGAAGACGGCGCCATGATGACGCTGATGGCGCGCGGACGCGGCACCTCTGTCACGCTGCTCACGCTCAATCGCGGCGAGGGCGGGCAGAACGTGCTGGCGGGCAATCTCTTTGATGAACTGGGCGTGCTGCGCACCCTGGAACTCCTGGCCTCCGACCGTTACTACGGAGTGGAGCAGCGGTTTACTCGTGTCGCGGACTTTGGTTACTCCAAGAATGCAGATGAAGCCTTCGCCAAGTGGAAGGGCCACGAAGCGGCGCTGGGCGACATGGTGCGCGTGATTCGCACCTTCCGGCCGGACGTCATCGCCTCGCGCTTCCAGGGCACTCGGCGTGACGGGCACGGCCAGCACGAGGCCGCCGGCGTTCTCAGCCGCGAGGCCTTTCGCGCCGCCGCCGATCCCGCGCGCTTTCCCGAACAGCTGCGCGAGGGACTGAAGCCCTGGCAGGCGCAAAAGCTGTATGTGGACAATGTGCGCGCCGGAGAAGAGCACGACGTGGCGCTGACTACAGACACCACCAACCCGGCGCTGGGCGCCTCCTATTTTGAGTTTGCACTTCAGGGACTGCAACATCAGCTTTCCCAGGGCGCCGGTTCGTGGCGAGGGTTCCCGGGCCCGCATACCAGCCGCTACAAGCTGGTGGATTCGGTTGCGCCCCTTCCAGCCGCGGAAGCGCCGGCCGCGGACTTCTTCGCAGGCATCGACACCAGCCTGCCGGGCCTGGCGGCGCGCCTGGGCGAGGAGGGATCCCAGGCCGCGTTTCTGCGCCCGGCGCTTGCAGCCATCGAACAAACCATAAACCAGGCCAGCGAGGCCGCGCGGCAGGAGCCCGCGCGCGCCGCGCCTCCACTGCTGGCGGGATGGCGCATGGTGCGCGAGTTGGTCGCGCGCGTGGAGCAATCGGAGCTTTCCTCGCGCAGCACCCTGCTCGTCCACCTGCGCACCAAGGAAGAGCAGTTTGCCAGGGCGGCGGCGCTGGCGCTGGGTTTGGAGTTCACCGTCGAACTGGATTCCGCCTCCTCTTCCGGCCTGATTGTTCCCGGGCAGGCGTTCGCACTGACGGCCAGATTCGAGAATCGCGGCGGCGCAACCGTGGC
>CAYRII010000075.1:0-10934 GCA_964424245.1 uncultured Terriglobales bacterium
GTGAAGTGGCCAGCAAGATGGGCGTGGACATCATTCTCGACTATTTTCAGCAGGCAGCCCGCAACGGCCAGTATCCCGTTATCGGCAAGACCTTTGAGGGCGTCTCCCAGATGGCCAACGCGCTGGCCAGCGCCATCCAGAAGGCCAACGGCGTCATCTATCGCGCCGCCGGCGAGGACAACTCCCGCGCCGGCATGGGTTCTACCGTGGTCGCCGTGCTCATCAAGGGCAACTTCCTTTCCATCGCCCACGTGGGCGACAGCCGCATTTACCGCCTGCGCCAGGGCGCCATCGAGCAGCTCACCATCGACCATTCGCTGGTCATGGAGCAGGTGCGGCGCGGGCTTCTCTCCCCGGAGGAAGCCGACGTCTCCGACATGCAGAACATCATCATCCGCGCCCTGGGCTCGGAAGAAACCGTGGAGCCGGATCTGGAGGACCTGGTTGCCAAACCCGGCGACATCCTGCTGCTCGCCAGTGACGGCCTCACCAAGCACGTCAAGGCGCCGCAACTGAAGGAAATCATCGAGTCCTCGGGCTCGCTCGACGAGGCTTGCGACCGGTTGATCCAGGCGGCCAAGGACGCCGGCGGTGACGACAACATTACCTGCGTGATGTTGCGGGTGGCAGAACAGCCGTGGTACCGCAGATGGTTTGGGGGAGGCACCCACAAATGGCAAAACTCTATCTGATTTACGAAAAGTCCACGCTCAAGGAATACGCTGCTAGCCAGGGCGGCGTGGTCACGATCGGCCGCCTGCCGGACAATCTCATCCAGATTGACAATCCCGCGGTTTCCAGCCATCACGCCCGCATCTATTTTCAGAACGACCAGTACGTCGTCGAAGACCTCAACAGCCTGAACGGCACGTTGGTCAACAAGGAGCGCGTCACCAAGGTTGCGCTGAACGACGGCGACGAGATCACCATCGGCAAGCACACTGTGCAGTTCAAGGACGAGTGGCATGAGGAAGCGGCTACGCCTCCGACGGTGGAAACCCGCCTGCCCGAGTTGCCCAAGATGGACGCCACCATGGTGCTCGACACCAAAAAGGCCAAGGAGATGATGGCCGCCGCGGCTCAGGTCCAGGCCCAAGCCCAGGCCCAGGGCGGCGCGGCGCCCGCCAAGGCCGGGCCTCCCGCCCGCGAGCGCACCGGCATCCTCACCGTGCTGGACGGCAAGACCGACCAACAGCAGTATATGCTGAGCAGCAAGCTCACCGTGATCGGAAAATCCAACATGGCCTCCATCAAACTCAAGGGATGGTTTGCCCCCAACGTGGCCGCCACCATCAACAAGCGCGACAACAAGTATTTCATCGCCGCGTCGGAGCGCAAGATCAAGCTCAAGGTCAACACCGAGCCTGTCCTGGGCCAGAGGGAACTCACCGAGGGCGACACGGTTGAGGTGGAGGGCGTGAAAATGTCCTTCGACTACACCAGCTGACGGACCTGGCGCTCTTGTAGGTTTCCATCCCGCTTGGACCTTCGTCGCCGTCATCCTGAGCGAGGGCGGGCTCCCCCGCGTTTTCTCCGGCGCGGGAATCCTGAGCGAAAGATCTCGGGGTTGCTTCTCCCGGATGGAAGCAACGCAATGGCCATCTCTTGGCCACCGGTTTCCTCTGCTACACTCTCCTGCTTCAGAAGAAACGCTTGGAGCGTCAGCCTCATGACAATTAAGTCCGTCGGCGTGGTGGGTGCCGGAACCATGGGCAACGGCATCGCGCACGTCTTCGCGCGCGTGGGCTATCGTGTGGTGCTCTGCGACCTGGAGCAGAAGGTTCTGGCCCGCGCTCTGGCCACCATAGCCAAAAACCTCGACCGCGAGGCCACCAGGGGCAAGCTCGGCCCCCGGGAGAGGGAAGTGGCGCTGCGACGCATCACCACCACGGTGGAGCGCGCGGAGCTCGCCTCCTGCGATTTCGTGGTCGAGGCGGCCACGGAAAAGCTGGAAATCAAGGCCGCGCTCTTCCGCGAACTGGATTCTCTCTGCCGCCCCGAAGTCATCCTGGCCTCCAACACTTCGTCCATTTCCATCACCAAGCTGGCGGCCTTCACCCGGCGCCCCGGCCAGGTCATCGGCATGCACTTCTTCAACCCCGTCCCGGTCATGCAGCTGGTGGAAGTGATTCGCGGGCTGGCCACCGCTGACGCCACCTTTCAGGTTGTCAAAGAACTTGCGGAGAAGCTGGGCAAGACTCCGGTCGAGGTCAACGACTCGCCCGGCTTCGTCTCCAACCGCGTGCTCATGCCGCTGTTGAACGAAGCCATGTTCGCCGTGATGGAAGGTGTTGCCGCCCCGGAAGCCGTGGACCGGGTCTTCAAGCTGGGCATGGCCCATCCCATGGGTCCGCTGGCGCTCGCCGACTTCATCGGCCTCGACGTCTGCCTCGACATCATGCGCATGCTCGAGCAGGGCCTCGGCGATCCCAAGTACCGTCCCTGCCCGCTGCTGATCAAGATGGTGGACGCCGGCTGGCTGGGCAAGAAGACTGGCCAGGGGTTTTACAAGTACTGAGCGGCGAGTAACCGCTGCCGGGTTGCGAGTACCCAGTACCCGGTTACCTTTCGTAACCGGGCCGTCATCCTGGGCGAGGGAGGGTTCCCAGGCGTTTTCTCCAGCATGGGAGACCCGAGCGAAGCATCTCGGGGTTGCCTTGCTTCAACTCTCCGGAAAATTCTCTTGACACCACCCGGCCTTCATGTTATAGTATAGTTGTTTGTGATAACTGCAAGCTAACTACTTTGTTTGCCCGACTTTGCCTCTAACTCCTTTGGCTGGACGATTTTGCGGGGCCAAATCGCCCAAGTTGCTGATTCTGGCTGTCTTGCAAAAAGTGGGGGGAGGGGGGTATCCCCTCCGGTGTTTGTCTCCGCCCCCAACGAATGTCGCTTGCTTCGCCCTCGGCGAAAAGCGTGAATCAACCCGCCCAAGAGGAAGAAAGCGAAGTCGCGGCGGAGTAAACGCGTTAACCGACTTGGCACTCGCGCGTGCGCCGGGTTCCCGCTATTCTCTCTGCATGGGCGTGCGGATAACGGTGCTGGCCAGCGGCAGCAAGGGCAACGCCATGGTCCTGGCGAGCACTAGGACCCGCCTGCTCGTGGATGCGGGCCTCTCCTGCCGCGAAACCTTCCGCCGCATGGCGGAGGCGGGCGAGGATCCTTCGGCGCTCGACGCCATCCTCATTTCCCACGAACACTCGGACCACGTGAGCGGGTTGCCGGTGTTGGCGCGCAAGGTGAAGAAGCCCGTCTTCATGACCGAGGCCACGCACCGGGAATGGTGGAAACAGCACGGCAAACGCCTCGAGGAAAAAGGCCGGCTGGAACGGCTGGAGCATTTTTCCCCGGGCCGCTCATTCCAGGTGGGCGACATCACCATCGCTCCCTTCACCACACCGCATGATGCGGCCGATCCGGTGGGATTCGTTTTTTGCGCCGAGGGCGTGAAGATCGGCCTGGTGACCGACCTGGGCTACATGCCGGCCAGCGTGCGCCAGCACTTGGCGGGCTGCGACGGACTCATCATCGAGTCCAATCACGACCTGGAGATGCTGCGCTCGGGACCCTATCCCTGGTCGGTGAAGCAGCGGGTAATGTCGCGCGTGGGGCACCTGTCGAACGAGGCGCTGGCGGAGTTCTTCTCCTCGGACTATGACGGCGGAGCGGCGTTCGTGGTGCTGGCGCACCTTTCGCAGCACAACAACCACCCGGAGATTGCGCGCACGGCGGCGGAAGGCGCGCTGGGTGAGCGCCGCAACCTGCTGGCCAACCGTTTGTTGCTGGCAGCGCAGGACCGGCCGCTCCAGCCCATCCGGCTGTAGGCCCACGGGAAAGTCGCCCGGGCGCTCTTCCCAGGCCGAAGGCAGCCCTTATACAATGGGGGCTGCGCCGCCCTGGCGGCCGGGAGCGTGAATCCGGCCGGGGGCGCGCGTTAGCGTTACGCGCATGAGCCAAGAGTGCATTGACAAAGTGGTGGGCCGGACGCTGGCGGGCTGGCGCTACGACATTTCCGGCCTGGCGCCGGAGATGCGCGGCGACTACGAACAGCATCTTGAGCTGTGCGCGCGCTGCCACTCGCGGCAGCGGCTGCACCGCACCATCGACGTCGGGCTGATCGTGCTCTCCAGCTTCTCCGCGGTGGTTTTCCTGGTGGCCTTTGGGGCCATCCGGCATTTTTCCCCAAGAAACGCCCTGCTGCTGCAGATCCTGGCGCTGGCGGGCTTTGCCATTTCCAGCGTGCTCTGGGTGGCGGTGGCGGTGGCCACACCGGCGCCGCTGGTGATGGTGGATGCGGCCCGGCTGGGCGCGCGTCGCCTGCACGACCGGCTGCCGCCGGAGATTCGCGAGCGCATTCCCCAGGAGCTGAAATCGAAGATCTGACGGCTGCAGATGCCGCAACCTTTTCCCGGTACGGGCGTCTCACCTTCAGCCACCAAGACCGTGAAGCGAAGCATGCCAATCCGCTCCCTGATCGCGCTGGCGCTGGCGATGATTTTCGTGACCGCGCCCGCGCTGGGATCTGTTTCCTGTGAGGCGGCCTGCTCCGCAGCGGCGCAGGCGCATGGCGCCGGGAGCAACTCCGCAGCGCCGGCAGGCGGGCATGAACACCACGGCGGCAATGCTTCCGAAGTTGCAGGCCACGGGAAAACTCCGGTCGCGCTGGAAGTGCCCGCGTGCCCGGCGATGCAGCCTCTGGCCCTGCAGGGCAGGGTCACAGGGAGAGCGACTCCCAGACTTTTTCACGCGTCCTTGCAGCTTGCCGCTCCGCAGCCGGCGCTTGCCATGGTGATGAAGCACGGACCTTTCCAACCTTTGTTTCCGCCCGGTACGCCGGCGCCAAGTTCCTTACTCACGCCCGCTCTAAGAATCTAGAGCTAGTCTCCTCTTCTGCGCTGGGGATTCGCCCTTTGTGGGCGGAATCCACGCGACCTTTGCAACCGAAAACTCAAGGAGACTTGTGAAGACGATTTTCCAATTTGCGGTCCTGCTGGTCCTGCTGCTGGCCGCGCCTGTGCTGCCGGCGCAGCAGGACCACACCCACCACGAGCCGGCCACTGCGCCAGACGCCAAAACGAGCGACCAGCCGGCAAACGGCGCTGCAGTGCCAGTGGAATCTGCGGACAGCCAACAGGCGCACGGCAGCGGACACCAGGCCGAGCACGCGCACGCGGGCTCCGGCACGTCGTGGCAGCCAAAGTCTGTTCCGGTACACATGTGGAGCACGCAACGCGGCGCGTGGACGCTTGCGGCGCACGGCAACCTGTTCCTGACGTTCAACCACCAGGGCGGGCCGCGGGGCAGGGGCAAGCTGGAATCCATGAACTGGCTGATGTTGAGCCAGCAGCGGAAGGTGGGTTCAGGGACGCTGGAGTTCCGGCAGATGTTTTCCGGCGAGCCGCTGACGGCGCCGCACGGCGGCTTTCCGCAACTGTTCCAAACCGGCGAGACCTACCGTGGCGCGCCGGTGGTGGACGCGCAGCATCCGCATGACGTTTTTGGCGAGCTCTCGTTGACCTGGAGGGTGCCGGTGACGGAGCGTGTCTCCCTGGAATTCTACGGGGCGCCTGTGGGCGAGCCGGCGCTGGGCCCGCCCACGTTCATGCATCGCGCTTCCGTGGCGGAACTGCCCGCCGCGCCGCTGGGTCACCATCTGCAGGATTCCACGCACATCAGCGCGGGAGTGGTGACGAGCGGGTTGATCGTGGGGCCGTTCAAGGGCGAGATTTCCCTTTTCAACGGGCGGGAGCCGGACGAGGTGCGGCACACCATTGATTTCGCGCCCATGGATTCGTGGTCCTTCCGGTTGAACCTGCGGCCGGGACGCAACTGGGCTCTGCAGTACAGCCGCGCGCGCTTGCGTGAACCCGAAGCGCTGGAAGAAGGCGACATCACGCGGCAGACGGCGTCGGTGAGCTACAACCGCCCGCTGGCGCGCGGCCACTGGGCAACCACGCTGCTTTGGGGGCGCAACCACAAGCACCACGAAGGCACCAACCAGAACAGCTACCTGCTGGAATCCACGCTGAACTTCCAGGCGCGCAATTACGCCTACACGCGGCTGGAACTGCTGGACCGCGACGAGCTGTTTCCCGCGCTACCCCACCCGCAGCCGCAGTTCCGCGTGGGCGCGTACACCTTCGGCGGGGTGCGCGACCTGGTGCAGAACGCCAAGCTGCAAGTGGGGCTGGGAGCCGACGTGACGTTCTATTCCAAGCCCGCGGCGCTGGACGCGTTCTACGGCGAGAATCCCGTCTCTTTCCGCGTTTTCCTGCGCTTCCGCCCGGGATTGAAGGGGCACTGAAGGGCGCTATTCAGCGAGGAGACCGCCGATGAGGTCGGTGATGCGCTCGATGCGATGCTCGATACACCAGGATTCGACGGCGCCGACGATGGTCTCTGTGGCGCAGGGGTCCCAGTAATTGGCGGTGCCTACCTGCACGGCAGCGGCGCCGGCCAGCATGTATTCGATGACGTCGGCGGCGATGGCAATGCCGCCGATGCCGATGACGGGAATGTCCACGGCGTGGGCGGCCTCGTAGACCATGCGCAGCGCAATGGGCTTGATGGCGGGGCCGGAAAGGCCGGCGGTGATGGCGGAGATGCGCGGGCGGCGGGTTTCCGCGTCGATGGCCATGGCGATGAAGGTGTTGACCAGGGACAAGGCGTCGGCGCCGGCATTTTCCGCGGCCCGCGCCATCTGCGCGATGCTGGTGACATTGGGCGAGAGCTTGACGATGACGGGCCGCGTGGAGACGTTCTTGGCGTTGACCACGACTTCTTCGAGGAGCACGGGGTCGGTGCCGAAGGTGATGCCTCCTCGTTTGGTGTTAGGGCAGGAGACGTTGAGCTCGTAAGCGGCAATGCCCTCGCCTTCGTTCAGGATGCGGATGGCGGCTTCATAGTCATCGACGGTGTAGCCGAAGACGTTGGCGATGACGACGATGTCCTGCTTGCGGCGCAACAGCGGCAGTTTTTCCTCGATAAAGGCGCGGGCGCCGATGTTCTGCAAGCCGATGGAGTTCAGCATGCCGGCGGCGCTCTCAAAGATGCGCGGCGGCGGATTGCCGGGCATGGGCTCGCGCGACAGTCCCTTGACCACGAAGCCGCCCAGCTTCTCCAGCGCAACAATGTCTTCAAACTCGATGCCGTAGCCGAAGGTACCACTGGCGGCGATGACGGGGTTCTTGAAGCGGATGCCGGCAAAGGCGACGCTCAGGTCAGGCACCGGCGTGCGGCTCTCCTCCCGGGGCGGCTGGCTCACGGGGCGCCTCCGGCGGGCGGAGCCAGGGCCTCGGTCAGGACGCGGCCCACGCTGTGCGAGGGCGATGTGATGCCGAGAAGCGTGGCCAATGTGGGCGCAAGATCGACCGGCTCTGCGGATTCGCGATAGACGCCGGCGCGAAAGGGAAGCCCGAATAAGACCAAAGGCACGTGGGTGTCGTAGCTGAAAGGCGAGGCGTGGTCGGTGCCGCGGCGCACTCCTACGGAGTAGAGCGGCACCTGCCCGATCAGCCACCAGCCGCCGTAGGAACTGGCGCTGTTGGCGTAGAGGCGTCCAGTGGCATCCGCGGGAAGCTGCCCCAATTCCATTTGCGAACGAGTGTAGAAGCCGCGCCAGCGCGCATAGCGCATAGTCAGCTCACCCACCATGCGCTCGGCCTCCGCCTGGCCAATGTTGGCGGCGGCAAAGGCCCGCGCATCGAGATAGACGACGGGCCAGTCGGTGGCGGCGATGTAGGCCAGGCGCTTGCCGGGCGAGAGCCGGGCATTGAGGGCGCTGTTGACGCGGCGCCGGATGTCTGAGACATCGACGTTTGTGCCGGGAAGACGCAGGCCCTTCGCGGACTGGGGAAGGGGCGCGATGCCGTGATCGGCAGTCAGGGCGATCCAGACGTTGGCCAGTCCCATCTTCCGGCCGAGAAAAGCGAAGAACTGCTCCAGCTGGCGGTCCATGGCCAGGATCATGGCCTCGGTCTCCGGAGCATCCGGGCCCACATCGTGGCCGAGGAAGTCGCTGGCGGAGAGGCCGAGGATGAGAAGGTCTGTGGCCGGGCCGCTGCCCAGCTTTTCCTGCCGGATGAGCTCGCGCGTAAATTCGAGCTGGTAGTCAGTGGCAAACGGCGTGGGGCCGACGACCCCGATGAATCCTTTTCCGCCGTCGTTGCGTGTAGTGGCCAGCACCTTTCCGGAAGCATCTTTCCACTCCAGGTTCCAATACTTTTCCGCGCGACGGCCGCGATTGAAGTCCAAAACCCACTGGGGCAGCGCGTCCATGTAGTAGGAAGAAGAGACGAAAGCGCCGGTGGTGTTATCGATCCAATAGGCGGCGTTGGCGGCACGACCTCCGGGCAGGATGGCGGCGCGCGGTTTGAGGGCGACGGAAAAAACGCGCGACTGGCCCGTGGTGGCGAGCTTGAGCTCGTCGCCGAGCGTCGAGGCCAGCAGGTGGTGCGGCGAGCCGCCGGTGCCGCCGCCCAGCGGCGCGGTATTATCGTCCTCCTCGGCGGCGAGGATGCGGCGCCCCTCCGGGTCCCACCACAGATTGCCGCCAATCCCGTGGCCGTTGCTGTAGGCGCCGGTGAGCAAGGTGGCGTAGCCGGGGGCGGTGCGCGTGACGGCGTACTGGAAGCGGCAATTGGTGAACACCGCGCCCTTGTCCAGCAACAGTCCCAGGCCTGCCGGCGCCAGGCGGGAGCGGTATTTCTCCAGGAAATCGGCGCGGAATTGATCCGCAACCACCAGTACAACCAACCGGGGGCGGCCATCGTAAGCAGAGGCGTGGGAGCGAGCCACCGGAACGAGGGGAAGGATACAGAACAGGGAAAAGAACAAGCGACGTCTCATGGACCCACCAGTGTACGTCATCGGAGGCGGCGCCGGAACTGCGGCGTCAGGCCTTGGAATTGCTCAAAGCGACGAGGCGGATGCGGGCCTGACGGGCCGTTTCCCGCAACAGCGGGTCGGGGTGCTCGAGGCAGCTTTCCAGCGCAATAGCCATGGAGAACAGGCCGAGACAACCGATGGCGTAGGCGCCACAGGACTTCAGCCATGGGTCCTCGCTCTCCAGCAGGGCGGCGACGGCCTCCTCGCGACTCTGCATCTGGGTGTGCACCAGGCGGGCGCCGAGGCGGGCGCGCTCGGCGACGCTGACCTCGCCATCGAGCAAAGGCACTAGGGCGCTGCGCAGAGGAGGCTTGAGGACGTTATCGAGAAACTCCAGGGCGTTGTCGTGCACCACCGGGTTGCGCGACTGCAATCCCACGTAAGCGCTGTGCAGGTCGTAGTGGGGATGGAGGAGGGCCAGCAGGCGGAAGATGCGCTCCACTTCCTGCTCCATGGATTCGCGCAGGGCGCGGGCCATGGATTCGTCGCCGCTGAGGTCACCTCCGAGCGTTCCCAGAATCTGGTAGGAACGGTAGTGTCCCATGATCTCCGCCGCCAGCACGGACTCGACCATTTGCACGTCCATCTCCAGTTCCGGGTGTGCCGGGTGAAGCTTGTTGAGGGCACTCAGGATACGGAAGCGCAGGCCGGTATCGGCCTGCAAGAGGTTCTCCACCAGGACACGCTCGGCGGCCTGGGTGCCAATGCGCGCCAGGACATGACTGACCTCGCCGCGCACGTCCAGGGGGATAGCGGGATCATTCAAATGATCGTGGAGAGTTCCGACGACCGCATCGCCGAATTCGACCAGCGCATCGGCGGCCTGCTGGCGGGTCTGAGGCACGTGCAGCCGCTCGAGGACCGGGGGCAGGAGGCGACGCTTGCGCAGCCGGCCTACGGCCACAACCGCCTGGCCGGCGACCTCGGCGTCGGCGTCGGAGACCAGGGGGCGCAACTCCTCTTCGAAGTGATCGGGCAGGGAGGCGATCAGCCGCGCAGCCTCCAGGCGGGAGCGCCGCCCCGCGCTCCCCTCCTCCGCCACCATGCCGCCCAGGATGTGGCGCGCCGCCACCAGGTTTTGCGTCTCTCCCGGTTGCGCCAGAAAGGCGACCATGCCGGAACGGATGGAGAAATCCGGGAAGTCTCCCAGCTCCTGAATGCGATCCAGAGGATCGATGCGGGCGTGATGTGTGAGATAGAGCAGGGCCTCGGTGCGCACTTCAAGGTCCGGATCCTTAAGCAGCTTCTCCATCTCGGAGACGACGAGCTTGTCGCCGGACTCGGAGAGCAAGGTAATGGCTTTGGCGCGAACTTCCGCGGCAGGATGATAGAGCAGCCCGCGCACGGCAGGATGCGAGGTGCGCTGGCGGCTGACCCCGAAAAGCTTCAGGGCGTAGAGTACTTCGGCCGGGTCGGCAGCGGTGAGGTTGCGGGCCATGATCTCCACCGTGGAGCGGTCCAGCACCGGGGCGATGGCGCGCTCCGTGTCGAGCCGGTGCTGATGGATGCTCTCCCGCAGAGTGGCAACGTACTCGCGACGCGCGACCAGCGCCGCCGCGAGCCAGCCCGCGATCAGCACCAGATTGACCCAGCTGATCTGGCTGGCGGTCAGGCCCAGATAGGTGGCGAACAGCAGCACGGTCAGTCCGGCCAGGCCGTCGCCGAGGCGCCAAATGACGGTGTCGATAAACGACTTGACCTGCATCTTCACGGTGACGGGAAGAGGCAGGTACAGAAGCTCCACCGAGGACTTGTCGATGGAGTAGCGCAGGACCTGGTCGCTGCCCTTGAGCCAGATGGCTGCCGCCAGAGTGCCCCACACGGCGACCCCGACAGTGCCGAAGAGCAGAGCCACGGGAACCACGAAGAGGGCAACGCCAATGCCGAAGCGGCGCAGCAGGCGCGACGTCAGGAGCAACTGCGTTACCAGGCAGATGAGGCCGGCGTAGAAATTGAAATCGCCAAAGAAGGCCGCCAAGATGTCTTTTTCCACGAGGAACTGCTTGGAGATGGCCTTGAACTGCCAGCCGGCGATGGTGGTGACAAAG
>CAYRII010000076.1:0-10922 GCA_964424245.1 uncultured Terriglobales bacterium
GGCTCTTGCTGAAGAAGAAAGATTTCGCCGCGCGCGCCGGCTGGGATGCGGAAGATGACCTGCGCAGCGTGCATCCGGGCTCGCTCGATGCGCAACACGTGCCCGGCGCTGTGCGCGCGCCCATGCCGGAAAAAGTTTCGCCCATGCTGGCGATTGCGTCTGCGACGCTGCCCCAAGGCCCGGACTGGCTCTATGAGGTCAAATGGGACGGGGTGCGCGTTCTCTGTTATTGGCAGCAAGGCCGGGCGCGGCTGTTTTCCCGCAACCACCGCAGATTGGACCGCCAGTTTCCGGAATTCTCCGACCTCTCTGAGTATTTGAATGCCGATGCAGCCGTGTTGGACGGGGAAATCGTTGCGCTGGATGAAGCAGGCCGGCCCAGTTTTGCCGCGCTGCAGCCGCGCATCATGGCAAGTCCGGGTACAGCGGATCGTCTGGCTCACAGCAACCCCGCAACGCTGTTTGCCTTCGACCTGCTTTACCTGGACGGATTCGACCTGAGGCGCGCGCCGCTGGTGGATCGCAAGCGCCTCCTGGCCGCCATGCTCAAGCCGGGAGTCATCCGTTACTCCGAGCACTTTGCGGGGCAGGGCAGCGAGCTGCTGGAGGCGGTCCGGCAGTCGGGGCTGGAGGGCGTGGTAGCCAAGCGCGCCACGGGCCCATACGAATCGCGCCGCAGCCCCGAGTGGGTGAAAGTCAAGGTCCAAAGCTGGATGGACTTTGTGATCTGCGGGTTCACGGAGGGCGAGCGCCAGCCCTTCAGCGCCCTGGTGCTGGGCGGTTACGAAGAAGGCAAGCTGCGCTGGGTGGGCAATGTGGGTTCAGGATTCACCGAGGAGGTGCTGCAGGCACTGCACAAACAAATGAAGCCGCTCATGACGGCGCGCTGCCCGCTGACCACGGGCGGCGACGACGTGGGAGCGGCACACTGGTTGCGCCCGCAACTGGTGTGTACCGTCCGCTTCGCCTCCTGGACCGGAGAACAACGCCTGCGCGCACCGGTTTTTCTCGGCATCCGACCGGACGTGGACCCTGGAGAGTGCCGCCTGGGAACGGAACCCGCGCCTGCGACTTTGCCGGCACGAAAAGTTCGCCCCCCGTTTCTGCAGCCTGGCGGGCGCTCCGAGGAAATGCGGACCGTGGACGGCCGGCGGCTCAAGTTCACTAACCTGGGCAAGGTGTTTTATCCCCAGGAGAACTACACCAAGCGCGACGTCATCAACTATTACGAGGCGGTCGCGGACCTGCTGCTTCCGTACCTGCAAGGGCGTCCGCTTTCCCTCAAGCGCTATCCCAACGGCATTGAGGGCGAGCACTTTTTCCAGAAAGAGGCGGCGGCGAACTTTCCTTCCTGGCTGCGCATCGAGCCCGTTTCCTCAGGCGAGGGGAAAAAGAAAACGCGATTCGTGCTGGCCGAAGATCGCGCCACCCTGCTGTATCTGGCCAACCTGGGGTGCATTGATCAGAACCCCATGATGAGCCGCGTGGGTTCGATCGACCAGCCCGACTTCATCCTCCTCGACCTCGATCCCTGGGAGTGCGCCTACGATCGCATCGTGGAAGCAGCGCAACTGGTGCGCCAGAAGCTGGAGCTCCTGGAACTGGCGGGATATCCCAAGACCACCGGCGGCGACGGCATGCACATCTATGTGCCCATCGAGCCGCGCTACAGTTTCCAGCAGGCGCGTTCGCTGGCGGAGATTCTCGCCCGCCTGCTGGCCGGAGAACGGCCCGACCTGTTCACCACTCCCCGTTCGGTCTCACGTCGCGAGAAGGGCAAGGTGTATTTCGACTATCTGCAGATCGGAGAAGGGAAGACCATCTCCGCGCCCTACGTGTTGCGCGCGTATCCCGGAGCCCCGGTTTCTACTCCATTGGCGTGGAGCGAGGTGGTCCCCGGACTCGCTCCCCGGCAGTTTCACCTGGGCAATGTGCTGGACCGATTCGACCGCGTGGGCGACCTGTTCCAGCCCGTGCTCAGCGCCCGCCAGGAGCTGGAAAAGGCGCTCGGGAAACTGGAAGCAATGGTCCGCTCCGCGACCGCCCGGCGCTGAGCTGACGGAGACAGTGGGCTTGCGGTTTGGGCGTCTACGGTGCCCGGCTTCCACAAAGTAGTATGCCCGCTGGACAAGTCAGGATATAATGCGCCTACCTGCAGCCGGCCGGTTGCGGGTCTCCCCCGCGTCTTTTGGTGTGCCACGTTCAAAGAAGAGAGGACCAGTTCAAGATGGCGGAAGACAAGGCGGACAAGCGCAGCGCGGAGCGGTATACACACGTCGTCCCGGCCCGGGTGAAGTACATGAACGGCGGGGTGCACGAAGACATGGGCCTGACGAAGGATGTCAGCGCCCACAGCGTATATCTCTATACAGACACCAACATCATCGTCGGCTCCACTATCGAGGTGGCCCTGCCCCTGCCGCCGGAGGTGACTGGCGCCGACCGGCAAATTGTGGTGCGCTGCCAGGCCCGCGTGGTTCGTGTGCAGGAACGGTCCGAAGATGGACGCATGGGAATCGCCGCTGTCTTTGATGACTACCAGATCGTGAATCCTGCGTAGCGGCTGACTGCGGCGGGTTACAGGAATCCGCCCAGGTATTCCTCCTCCAGTCGCATATGCTCTGCCAGCTTACGCCCCAACTCCACCCCTTGCTCGCGGAGCAGTTCAAAACCAGGGCAGTTGTCCGGGCTGCTTCGCAGGTTTTCCAGCGAGTGACGGAAGTCGCGCAGCATTTGGCGCAGCTCGTCGTGTTGGCGCGACATCTCCCGCGCAAACCGGGCCAGTTCCGGGCTCACGGCGGACAACCGGGTGAACAGGATTGTCTCTTCTTCGGCAAAATGAGCGGGCAGGGTATCGCACAAGTGGATGCCATGCCGAAACACCTCCTGCGCCGACTGCAGCGCGGCGTAGCCTTGGGAAAAACGTTCCAGGCTGCCCATGGCGTATTCCAGGTCTACCAGTTCCTGGAGCACTGCTTGGTGATCGTCGTGGGCCTTTTCGCATTCCTGCCAAAACTTGGTTCCCAGGTTGCTCATGGTCCGCCCCTCCCGGGCCAACCATGGCGGCCGGCCCGCGCCCTAAGAGTGGCAGCGGAATCCTGCCGGTGTCCGTGACGCTGCTCACAAGTGCGGGTGACCGCCTGCTAGAATGGCGCCCGGTGTCTCCTCTTCCACTCCTGGCTGTGATTTCCACCTTGCTCTTTGCCGGTCCGGCGCTGGCACAGGATGCCGGTGGGGACCTGCCGGACGCTCCTTCGGCCGCCAGCCGGCCGCCGCGCCGGCGCATGTTTCACTTGATCCTCACCCCGCACGTGGAAGCCTCGGCGGCATTCGCGCCCTTGACCACCGGAGACAAGTTCCGCCTGGCTGCCGACCACCTGTTCGATCGCACCACGCTGCTCAAGGCCGCGGCCTCCGCCGGACTCAGCCAGGCCCTGGATTCTCCCGAGGGCTTCGGGCAGGGCGGGGAAGGCTACGGCAAGCGTTATGGGGCCGCGATCGCCAACCAGGCCTCAAGCGATTTCTTCAGCCGTTTTGCCTTTCCCGTATTGTTTCGCCAGGACCCGCGCTACTTCCGCGCCGCCCAAGGAACGGGCGCAGATCGCCTGGGATACGCCCTCACACGTGTGGTCAAGACTCGCACCGACAAAGGCGAAAGCGACTTCAACTACTCGTTCGTGCTCGGCAGCCTGGTTTCCGCCGGACTTTCCAACGCCTACTATCCGGAAATTGATCGCAACGTTAGCCGCACCCTGCGCACAGCAGGCCTGAAACTGGCCGTAGAGGCCGGCCTCAACGTGCTCAAGGAGTTTTTGCCGGACCTGCGCGGCAGGAAGAAAAAACGCGAAATAGACCAGAAGCAAGATCCAGCTTCGGCGGTTCCGGGCCCGGCTCTATAATCGTCCGCCCATGCCTCTTACACGCCGCAGGGTTCTAGAGGGCTTGGCGCTGGCCTCGGCGGCCGCGCTGGCGCCGCCGCGTGCCTGGACTTTCATGCCCGGGGTTGCGGTGGCGGATGCAGACCTTCGCATCCATGCTGCGCGCCTGCGCCGCCGCCTGGAAGAGCTGAGCGTTTTTGGCCGCCCCGAGAGCGGCAGCTTTGCCGATGGAGTAAGCCGCTTGGGCTATTCACCCGCCGATGTGGCTGCCCGCGCCTGGGTGCTGGAGTCCCTGCGCGCGGCCGGGCTGCAACCCCGCATCGATCCCGCCGGCAACGTTCTCGCTCGCCGCCCGGGCCAGGATCCGGTGCTGGCGCCCATCCTGTTTGGCTCACACATTGACTCCGTTCCCAACGGCGGCAACTTTGACGGCGACGTCGGCTCCATGTCAGCCGTCGAAGTCGCGCACACGCTGTACGAACGCGGCCTGCAAACCCGGCATCCGCTTGAAGTTGTGATTTGGGCGAACGAAGAAGGCGTGGCTTTTGGCAACGGGCTCGACGGCAGCCGCGCCGCCGCCGGCCAGCTTCTGGAGGGCGAGTTCGACCAAGTGTGGCAGGGCACGAAGAAAAGCGACGCCATCCGCGCCATCGGCGGCGCCCCGGAGCGCATCGCCGAAGCCCGCATGGCCCCCGGTTCCTTCCACTGTTATTTGGAGTTGCACATCGAGCAGGGTGGCACTCTGGATCGCGCCGGCATCCCCATCGGCGTGGTCGAGGGCATCGTAGCCATCGACCGCTATGAAGTGGAAATTCTGGGCTTCGCCAACCATGCCGGTACCACTCCCATGCCCGGCCGGAAAGACGCGCTGCTCGCCGCCTCGGAACTTGCCCTGGCCGTGAACCGCATCGTCAGAGCGGAGCCCGGACGTCAGGTGGGCACGGTGGGCCAGTTACAGGTCCACCCCAACGCGCCCAACGTCATTCCCGGCCGGGTTCGCCACACCATCGAGCTGCGCGACCTCTCGTCGAAAAAAATTGCGCGCCTGGCCGCGGTAATCTGGAAAGAGGCGAGCGCCATCGCCGCCCGCACCGGCACCGAGATCCACATCCGTCGGATGAGCCATCACGAGGAAGCGCTGGCCACGCCCGCCGTGCAAAAGGCCATCGAGTACGCCGCCGAGAGCCTGGGACTTGGCCACATGCGCCTGCCCAGCGGCGCCGGACACGACGCGCAGATGATGGCCCGTCTGGGTCCCATGGGAATGATCTTCGTCCCCAGCGTCGCGGGCATCAGCCACTCGCCGCGGGAACTCAGCCGCTGGGAGGACTGCGCGCGCGGCGCCGACACCCTGCTGCATTCCCTACTGGCTGTCGATCATCTGTCGTTGCCGCGAGTTGAAACGTAGTTCGGAAAGAGAAGGAAAGGCCGGTTCATGTTCGCTTCGCGCACCGCGTGGAACCTCGCTCATAACCGCCTGTCAGCGGCACTCGCCGCGCGCCGCGCCGCGGGCGGGGAAGTGCTCGACCTCACCGAGTCCAACCCTACGCGCTGTGGGTTTACCTGGGACCGCACCGCTCTGCTTCGCGGCCTGGTTCACCCCGCCGCCCTGGACTACAGTCCCGAACCGCAAGGACTTCCCGCGGCGCGCCGCCTGGTTGCCGCCTACTACAACCGCAGGGAGGGACTTTCCGGAGACGGCGCGGTGGACCCGGCACAGATCCTGCTCACCACCAGCACCAGCGAAGCCTATTCCTTCCTCTTCCGCCTGCTGTGCGGGCCCGGCGAAGAAGTGCTGGTACCCGCGCCCAGCTACCCTTTGTTTGAGTACCTCGCGGTGCTCCAGGACGCGCGCCCGGTTCCGTACAGGCTCGCCTATGACCACGGCTGGCACGTGGATTTTCCGTCGCTCGAGGCCGCGCTCACGTCGCGCACCCGCGCCATCGTGGTTGTTCATCCCAACAACCCGACTGGTTCCTACATCAAGCAGGAGGAGCGCAGCGAACTGAACCGAATTTGCTCGCAGCAGAACCTCGCGCTGCTGGCCGACGAAGTGTTTCTCGATTTTGCCCACAACGGGGACGTTCGCTCCAGCTTCGCCCTCAATCCGCACGCGCTGACCTTTACGCTAAGCGGACTCTCCAAGATCGCCGGCCTCCCGCAGATGAAGGTCGCCTGGATGGTGGTCTCGGGACCCGCTGCCCCGGCCGCGCAAGCCATGGCCCGGCTCGAGGTCATTGCGGATACCTTTCTCTCTCTGAACACTCCCATGCAGCTCGCCGTGCCCGGCTTCTTCGACCAGGCAGTAGGTTTCCAGGAACAGGCCGCCCGCCGCATCGCCCGCAATCTGGACGCGCTCGACGTGGCGGAAGGTGGACCCTGTCAGCGACTTGACGTGGAAGGCGGCTGGTATGCCATTTTGCGTGTGCCCGCCCTGGGGCCTGATGAAGACCTGGCGGTTGACCTGCTGGAAAACCATGGGGTGCTTGTCCATCCGGGGCACTTCTTTGATTTCCCGGCGGAGGGTTACGTCGTGCTCAGCCTCATCACGCCTCCGGAGGACTTTGAACGTGGCTTGAGGTGCGTTTTCGGGTTTTTCTCCGCCCGGCCATAGGGCCCCGCCCACACCCCGTTGCCCGCCCTTCCTGGAAACCTCCCAGAAATCTGCTAACCGCCGTCAAGGTACTGAGGTATCTGTACTTCTGGTGAGCAGGCTGGTTACTTTTATCTGCTTCCACCGGCAGGGTTTCCGTGGTAACTTTACTGCCTGCAGCGCGCCTTCTGGGCGCCGGGGAAGACGCCTGCTCCGAGAGGGGATGAGATAAGGCCGGCGGCTCTGTTGCTATCGTTTCCCTCCCCGCCACGGGTGTACGGAAATGCCGGGTTATGTGGAAATCGGTACAGAGGAAGCCGCCCCGCGCGCCTGGGCGCTTGGTGCGCCCGGCTTCGCTGCCGGTGGTCAAGAAGTCATGACGACGAAGGAAAGCGTAACCCAGATCATTCAGTCGTCCCGCGCCCAGGCTGAACTCCTGGCGGAGCTGGAAAAGTTCCGCAAGAATCTCACCGTCATGTTCACCGACATCAAGGGCTCCACGGCCTACTTTGAGAAGTACGGCGACGTGGCGGGCCTGATGATGGTTTCCCAGTGCAACGACATTCTGCGCAAAATCGTGGAGGCCCACGACGGGCGCGTGGTCAAGACCATTGGCGACGCCATCATGGCCACTTTTGAGGACTGCGCCGAATCCATCAGCGCCGCCATCAAGATGCAGCACGCCCTCATCAAGTTCAATGAGCCCACGCCGGTGCAGGACCGCGTGTACATTCGCATTGGCCTCAACTACGGTCCGGGGATTGTCAAGTCCAACGACGTGTTTGGCGATGTGGTGAACGTGGCTTCGCGTGTGGAAAGCGTCGCCGTGCCCCAGCAGATCGTCATCTCCGATACCCTCAATCAGCAGGTTGCTTCCTCCACCCAGTTCAAGATCGCCCACCTGGGACGCTTTGCCCTCAAAGGCAAAGAGGAAAACCGCGAGCTGTACGAAGTGGTTTGGAACGAGGGAGCGGCGCCCACTCCTGCGATCGCGCACACCGTGGTCACCGGTGGCGCCAAGTTCTCTCTCGTTGTACCCAAGATCAAGCTGCTGCACATCAAGCGTGACGGGTCCGTGGGCGCGGAATACCAGATGAAGAAAGGCGTGCTGCGCGTGGGGCGAACGGAAGGCGACGTCACCTTCGAAAGCGACCTGCAGATGGCCGCCTCGCACGCCCGCTTTTTCCTGGAACGCGGCCAGTTGTTTGTGGAGGATACCAGTGCGGGCAAGGGCCTCTTTGTCCGCCTTATCGCCACCTATACCCTGCAGCACGAGGACATCGTGCTCACCGGCCGCCAGATGTTCCAGTTCCGCGAAAAGTCGGAGGCGCTGGCCACCGCGGCCGCCACCGGCACCACCGTCCTCAACATGGCGGCTTTGCTCAATGAGTCCGTCGCGGAGCTGATCCGCATGACACCCCAGGGGCCGGATGCCAGCGCCCGCTTCCCCCTCAACGAGGAGGAGGTCACGTTCGGCCGTAATCGCGGCACCTACGTGTTTCCCGACGACGGCTTCATGAGCGGTTCGCACGCCAAAATTTACCAGCGCGGCGAGAATTATTTCCTGGAAGATGTAGGCAGCCGGAATGGTACCTTCGTCAAGGTTCGTGACAAGGCGCCGGTCCCCGTCGGGGCCGTGGTGCTTGCGGGAGGACAACTCCTGAAGGCGGCGCAAGAATGAGCTCCAAGGCAGTCACCAAGATCGGCAAGTACGACGTCGTGGAGATCCTGGGCAAGGGCGGCATGGGTGTCGTCTACAAGGCCCAGGACCCGCGCATCGGCCGCTTGGTTGCCATCAAGATGATGACCGGGGGCTTCGCCGAGAATCCCGACCTGCTGAAGCGCTTCTACCGCGAGGCGCAGTCCACCGGGATGCTGCAGCACCCCAACATCGTCATCGTCTACGACCTCGGCGATCAGGAGGGCAACCCTTTCCTGGTGATGGAATTCCTCGAAGGCGAGGGCCTGGACAAGATCATCTCGGCGCGGCGTGACGTCTCCATGGTGCAGAAGCTGGATTACATCATCCAGGCCTGCAACGGGCTCAACTACGCCCATCAGCGCGGCATCGTGCACCGCGACATCAAGCCCGCCAATCTCATGGTGCTCCAAGACGGCAGCGTGAAGATCGTGGACTTCGGCATCGCCCGCATCGGAGACACTTCGCTCACCCGCACCGGACAGGTTGTGGGCACCATCACCTACATGTCGCCGGAGCAGATCAACGCCCAGGTGGTGGACGGACGCACCGACATCTTTTCCTGCGGCGTGATGCTCTACGAGCTGCTCACTTATTCCAACCCCTTCGACGGCAAAGACACCGCATCCACGCTGCTCAAGATCATCCACGAGCCGCCGCCCCCGCTGAAGAACTTCCTCAAGGTTTATCCGCCCGAGCTGGAAGAGGTGGTGCACCGCTCCCTGGCCAAGGACCGCGAGGAGCGCTATGCCACCGCCGAAGACTTCGCCTTCGACCTCACGCGCATCCAGGAGTCGCTGAAAAAGCAAATGGTCAGCGAGTACGTCTCCAAGGCGCGCGAGTCCCTGGAAAAATCGGAATACAGCAAGGCCAAGGAGCTTCTGCAGCAGGTCCTGCGCGTGGATACGCAGCACGGCGCCGCCAAGGAGCTGATGCAGGAAGTGCAGCAGCGCCTGCAAAAACAGCAGCGCGGCGAGCAAATCCGCCAGCTTCGCTCCCACGCCGAAGACGCCTTTTCCCAGAAGCAGTACCATGACGCCCTCTCCTACGTCGAGCAGGCGCTCACGCTGGACAAGGCCAATACCGAGTTGCTCAACCTGCGCGACATGGTGCAAGAGGCTGGTGAACAAAAGAAGCGCCTCGAAGAATCCTTGCGCCGCGCGGAAAACGCCCAACTGACCGGCGAACTGGAGGCGGCCGAAAAGGCCATCGAGGAAGCCCTCAGCCTCGATCCCGAAAACGCCCAAGTCAAGGCTCTCCAGGTCTCCGTCGGGCGAGAACTCTCGGAGAAGAAGAGGAGCAAGGAAGTTCAGGGGCTACTGGAAGAGGCCCGCCGCGACATCTCCTCGCGCAAGTTCACCGCCGCCTTTGAAGTGCTCACCAAGGCCGAGAAGATCGATCCCACTAGCCCCGAAGTGCACGCCCTCAAGAACCTGGCGTCATCCGGCCGGGAACAGGAGTCACGCCGCAAGGACCTGGAGAAATTCTCCGGCGAGATCCAGGACGCTCTGAACAACGAGGATTACGCCGCCGCCTGCGACCTGGCCGAAGACGGCCTGAAGAAGTTTCCCAGCGATCCCGGCCTGCTCAAGCTCAAGGGCCTGGCCGACAAGCAGCGCGAAACTCAGGAGAAGAAGAAGTTCGTCGAGCAGCAAGTGGCGGAAGCCAACCAGCTCATTGCTCAGGGCAAGGCCGTCAAGGCGTTGGAAATTCTGGAAAAGGCGGCCGCCAAGGCGCCCGGCGAGCGCCGCCTGCAGTCTCTGCTGGCGGTGGTGCGCGACACCGCCGAGCGCGAGCAGGCCGACGAGCGCAAGAACGAATACATGCACAAGGCGCGCGAGGCCATGTCGCGCAAGGATTACGCCGCCGCCGTCAAGGTGCTCGAGTCCGCCCAGGCGGAAATCGAGGGCTCCGCCGAGATCAACAACCTGCTGCAGTTTGCCCGCGACGAGGCCACCTCTCAGACCAGGCGTAAGAAGATTGATGCCGCCGCCGAGGAGGCCCAGCGACTCATCGCCGACGAAGAATACGAGCGTGCCGTCTCCGTCCTCGAGGCCACGCTGAAGCAGAATCCCGACGAAGAGTTGAAGGTTGTCCTCACCGAGGCCCGCCGCCACGTTGAGGACTTCACCCGCAAGGTCGAGGCTGCCGTCAGCCGCGCCCAGCGCCTGCTCGATGGCCGCAAGCTGGATGAAGCCGTCAAGTTTCTCGAGTCCCAGCCCAAGTCGTTTGCCCGCAGCACCAGTTTTACCTCCATCCTGGAAAAGGCCCGCACCGAACAGGACGAGGTCAAGGGTGTTTCCGGCGCCCTGGAGAAGGCCCGCGCCGCCATGCAGAAGGGCGACTTCGCCTCCGCCGCCAAGATCATCCGGGCCTGCCGCGAAACTTACGGAGACACTCCGGAAGTCAAGCAGGCCGCCGCGGAAATCGACACCAAGCGCACCGCGCTGGCCCGGACGGCTGTGGACAAGGCCATTCGCGACGCCCGCACGCTTCTCCTTTCCCGGCAGTATGGCGCCGCGCTCCAGGGACTGGAAGGCGTGCAAGACCTGGTTCCCGCGGCCCCGGCTGACCTGCAATCGCAATACGAGTCGTTGAAAAAAGATGCCGCCGCCGGCGCCTCCCGCCAGCGCAAGGAGGCCGAACTCGGCAAGACCATGGTGGCCGGATCAACCGACGCCAGCCAGACCACCGTTGCTGGCGGCTACGCCAGCGGGATCGGAGATTTCATGATGTGGAAGAACTACGCGGA
>CAYRII010000077.1:0-10796 GCA_964424245.1 uncultured Terriglobales bacterium
TCGAGAATCGCGGCGGCGCAACCGTGGCGGTGGACGCGCTCGAACTGAACCTGCCCGCAGGATGGGTAGCGAAATCGGAGAGGACGGGTCGTGTGATCCTCTCTCCGGGCCAGAGCGTGGTGGCGCGCTTCCGCGTCACGGCCGCCGCGGATGCGGCTTACACCCGGCCCTATTGGCATCGCGGCAACCCGGAAACCGACACTCTGCACGCGCTCGACCGCGAAGACTGGGCGACCGTACCGCTGCCGCCGCCTCCGGTTTCGGCGACGGCGGCCTATTCGGTAGGCGGCGAATCCGGCAGCATTCAGGCTGTGGCCACCGTGGGCGGAAACGTGTACCGGCCGCTGGCGGTGGTGCCGCCGTTTTCGGTTCGCCTGGAGCCCGCGTCGCAGGTGATCGCCGCCGGCGCCAGGGAGCCGCTTGAAGTGCAGGTTGCTGTGCGCAGCCAACTGGCGGGGCCGGCGCGAGGCACCCTCCGTTTGGAAGCGCCTGCCGGCTGGCGCCTGGAGCCGCTGTCGCAACCCGTGGTTGCCGGCAACTCCGGCGAAACTCTCCGGGTGGCATTTCGCGTTCATCCCGGCGAACTGCACAACCACCATGCCGAGCTGCGCGCCGTGCTGGAGGTCAACGCCAGGGAGTACCGCGAAGGCTTTCGCGTGGTCTCGCGCGAGGACCTGGGCACCTTCTATTACTACGAGCCGGCCGTGCAGCGGCTGAGCGTGGTGGAGGTGACCACCCCCGGCAACCTGCGCGTGGGCTACGTGATGGGAGCGGGGGACAGCATTCCTGACGTCCTGCGCCAGTTGGGCCTGAGCGTGACCGAATTGACTCCGCAGGATGTGGCCACGGGCGATCTGAGCCGCTTCGCGACCATTGTGCTCGGCATTCGCGCCTACGACACGCGCGAGGATGTGCGCCAGCACAACGCGCGCCTGTTGCAGTACGTGGAGAATGGCGGCACCCTCCTGGTGCAGTACAACACCGAGACGACGCAGTTCAACAGCGGGCAGTTCACGCCCTATGCGGCGCAGATCAGCCGCGACCGCGTGGCCGATGAAACCGCGCCGGTGGAAATTCTTTCCCCGGAAGACTCCCTGTTTCGCTTTCCCAACCGCATCACGGCGCGTGACTTCGATGGCTGGGTGCAGGAGCGCGGGCTGTACTTCCTGAGCCAGTGGGACAGCCGGTTTGAGACTCCGCTGGCCGCGAGCGACTCCGGCGAGCCGCCGCTCAAGGGCGGCCTGCTGCGCGCGCGTTACGGAAAGGGAACATACATTTACACCAGCTACGCGTTTTTCCGGCAGTTGCCGGCGGGCGTGCCGGGAGCCATCCGGCTGTTCATCAACCTGGTGAGCGCGGGACATGAAACCAAGTAACGCCACGGCATCTGCGGCGCAGCCGCCGGAGTTGATCCGGGGCGTGGGTTTGGGCGGCGCCACCATGCTGAACATGATTGACATGATCGGCGTGGGGCCGTTCATCACCATCCCCTTGATCGTCAGCGCTGCCGGCGGGCCGCAAGCCATGCTGGGATGGGTCCTGGGCGCGGCGCTGGCTGTGTGCGACGGCATGGTGTGGGCGGAGCTGGGCGCGGCCATGCCGGGCTCGGGCGGCTCCTACCGCTACTTGCGGGAAATTTACGGCCCCAAGCGCCTGGGGCGCCTGCTGTCGTTTCTCTTTATCTGGCAGATCTCCTTCAGCGCGCCGCTTTCCATCGCCTCCGGCTGCATCGGCCTGGCGCTCTATGCCGGCTATCTGGCTCCCGCGTTGGAGCCCGCCTGGATCACGCGCGAGCTGAGCACGTCGCTGCCGCTGCTGGGCGACCTCCAGGCGCGCATCCTGGTGAACGGCGGGACCCTTGTGGCGCTCGGCGTCTGCGCGCTGGCCGTCTTCCTGCTCTACCGCCGCATCACCGTGATCGGCAATCTTTCCAAGGTGCTGGGCGCGGGCGTCCTGGCCACCATCAGCTGGATCATCTTTGCCGGGCTCACCCACTTTGACGCCCGCCTGGCGTTCGACTTCCCGGAGAACGCCTTCGTGTTGAACGAGTCCTTCTTCCTCGGATTCGGCAGCGCCCTGCTGATTGCCACCTACGACTACTGGGGCTATTACAACGTCTGCTTTTTCGGCGACGAGGTGAAGGACCCCGGCCGCAACATCCCGCGCGCCCTGCTCTACAGCATTCTGGCCGTGGCCTCCATCTACTTTGTGATGAACATCGCCATCCTCGGCGTCCTGCCCTGGCGGGAACTCGATGCCGCGGCCAAAACCGATACGCGCTTCTACATCATCTCCATTTTCATGGAGCGCATTTACGGGCCCTGGGCGGCGTACCTGGTGACCGGACTGATCATGTGGACGGCGTTCGCCTCGGTTTTTTCGCTGCTGCTGGGTTACTCGCGCGTGCCTTACGCGGCGGCTCTCGACGGCAACTACTTCAAGGTGTTTCGCCGCGTCCACGCGGAGCATCGCATGCCCCACGTTTCGCTTCTGGCGCTGGGCGCGGTGGCGGCGGCGTTCTGCTTCCTGCGTCTGGCGGATGTGATTGCCGCGCTGGTGGTCATCCGCATCATGCTGCAGTTCCTGGTGCAGGCGGTGGGAGTGATGGTCCTGCGCGTGCGCCGCCCGGAGATGCCCCGGCCCTTCCGCATGTGGTTGTACCCGCTGCCCGCCTTGCTGGCCATCCTGGGCTTTCTCTATGTGCTGATTTCGCGCCACAACTTCCTGAAGGAGGTCCGCTACGCCACCGTTCTCTTGATCGCAGGCCTGGCCATTTATTTCTACCGCGCGTGGCGGCACCAGGAGTGGCCCTTTGGCGCCGGGGGCGAAGTTCAGGCCGCCCCGGCGGGAGAATAGAATGGAGCGCCGGAACGGCGGCATGACGCAAGCAGGGAGTCGCGCGCTTACGAAATGCAGTGCGCACAGTCTGATGCATCAGGCAGCGGGAAAGGCCGCTTTGCTTGGGTCTCTTGCAAGCGGCAGAACAGAACTCCCCAGCCTGAAGCGCCATGCCCTCATCGCAACCCACAATGGCTGAGCCTCCCCAGAGCCTGAGCGCCTATCCCACGCCGCGCGAGCTTTCCCTGCGCGCCTGGGCGCCGCTGCGCGAGCCTCTTTTCCGTTCGCTGTGGATTGCCGCCGTCATCTCCTATTCCGGCACCTGGATGCAGAACCTGGGCGCGGGCTGGCTGATGACCACCATGACCACCTCGCCCATGATGGTGAGCCTGGTGCAGGCCGCCACCAGCCTGCCCGTCTTCCTGGTCGTTCTGCCCGCCGGCGCGCTGGCGGACATGGTGGACCGCCGCCGCCTTCTTCTGATCACCCAGGCATGGATGGTGCTGGCAGCGGCGGCACTGGGCGTGCTGACGCTGGCGGGCGTGGTCACGCCCTGGATGCTGCTGCTGTTCACCTTTCTGCTGGGGCTGGGCGCGGTGATAAATGACCCCGCGTGGCAGGCCATCATGCCCGAGGTGGTATCCCGCGAGAAGCTGTCGCCGGCGCTGGCGCTGAATTCCGCAGGCTTCAACGTGGCCCGCTCCCTGGGTCCGGCGGCGGGAGGGCTGGTGATCGCCGCCGCGGGCTCGGGCACGGCCTTCCTCATCAACGCCGCTTCGTTTTTCGGCGTGATCGTGTTCCTCTTTCGCTGGAAGCGGCCGCCGCACCAGGACCCGGTGCCAGTCAGCCGCCTGCTGGAGTCGCTGGCTGCGGGTTTTCGCCATCTGCGGGAGTCTCCTCCCGTGCAGTCCGTCCTGGTTCGCACCGGGTTGTTCAGCCTTTTTGCCAGCGCGCTGTGGGCGCTGCTGCCCCTGATTGCCAGCCCCCACGGCGCCATCGGTTTCGGCATGCTCCTGGGAGCCTTCGGGGTGGGCGCGCTGCTGGGAGCCGCCATCCTGCCCGTTTTTCGCCATGCCACTTCGCTGGACACCATCGTGGCCGGCGCCAGCGTGCTGTTTGCCGCGGTCACGGCGCCTCTGGGATACGTGGACAGCTTCCCCGCGCTCAGCGCCGCCATGTTTTTCGGCGGCGTGGCCTGGATCAAGATCCTCGTCAGCCTGAACTTTTCCGCGCAGACCATGTCGCCCTCCTGGATGCGCGCTCGCTCGCTCTCCATGTATCTGCTCGTCCTGCAGGGCGGGATGGCCGTGGGCAGCGTGCTGTGGGGAGCCGTGGCCACGCGCTTCGGAATCACAACGGCCTTCGTGGCAGCGGCCGTCGGCCTGGTGGCGGGACTGGCGGGCATCCACCGCTTTCGCCTGCGCGCCGCCCCGGTGGATGTTTCCGCCCCGCTCACTTCACCCGCGGAGTAGGCATTCCGCGCGCGGCGCCATTCGCGATACCATACCGCCTCCGGCCGCATGGCCGGGAGCGTCATTCGGTTTCACTCTGGAAGGGAGATTGCAATGAAAAGAAAGTTGTCTGCTTCCTTGTTGACGGCGGTCCTGTTGCTCGCCGCGGCGGGCGTGGCGCAGGAGGCCAAGCCCGAGCCCACTCTCACCGACGTCATGCACCGCTCTTTGGCCAACGTGGAGCGCCAGGTGGTGGAACTGGCCGAGGCCATGCCCGAGGAGCACTACGGGTTCGCGCCCAGTGAGGGCGAATTCAAGGGCGTGCGCACCTTTGGCGAGCAGGTGCGCCACATCGCCGCCGCCAATTTCTTGATCACCGCCTCGCTCATGGGCGAAAAGCCTCCGGTGGATGTCGGCCAGGGCGATGACGGCCCCGAAGCCCTGAAGTCCAAGGCGGAAATCATGCAGTATCTCAAGGATTCCTTCGCCTACGCGCACAAGGCCATGAACACCATTCGCGCGGACAATGCCGCTGGCCCGGTGAAGAATCCCTTCGGCAAAGGCGAGGTGCCTCGGACGCAAATCACGGTGGTCATGATGGAACACTGCATGAACCACTTCGGGCAGATGGTGGTGTACCTGCGCATGAACGGCATCATTCCGCCCGGGAGCCGGCCGCAGAGCTAGAGTGCGCCGGTGGGGCACCGCGTGTGGGTCGAATGGTCCGACGCTAGATAAGGGAATGTTGGTCGGGGAAATCGGCTGAGCCGGCGTAGTGTGGTCGATGAAGATCACGACATCATGCGTCGCGGGTAACGAACGCTTCAAGGTGGTCAGTGGGTCAGGTCGCATGACCACTCCGTACCCTTCCCGCAGCCGAAGGAGCCGGTCAAGGTTCTGGCGGATGGGACCGTTCGCCCTGCGGAGGTCCACGGCGAAGATCGCGTGGCCGGCCGCAGCCATCAGGGCGTCGAAGCTGCCGCGCGGAGGCAGGCCGAAGCGGAATTGTTTCCACTGCGGCTTTTCTCCTGGCCGAAGGTTCCGCCGGTCGAGAGCGCGGAACGCGCCCGAACCGAGGACGAATCCGATGCTGACGTAGTCAGCGCCGTGGCGATCCTTGAGGTGCCGGCCGAGGGGAGCATTCGCCCGCGGCGCAAACGTCACGTGGCCGTTGTGCGCCCATACCATTACTTTTACGCCTGGGCGCCGCGCCAAATACCATTCGAGGTTCTGCGCCATGTAACGGTCGCGATCACCCTCGTTGACGTCTTCCCAGACATCGGCCTGCTGCACCAGGATACGCGCGTGCTGGCGGGCGAGGTCGTATTCCGTGGCGCTTGATCCCGCGATGTATTGGTCGCGCTGACTGTCGAAACGCGCCAGCACTTCCCGGACTGCAGCGCTCACGGCGCGACTCTCCGGCGTGTTCCTGATCTGGGGCTCGTTGTCCACGATCTGAATGTAGAGCGGCTCCATCTCCTGGGAGGCCAGCAGATCCAGGGCGGCTGCGTGCTTGCGCCGGAAGGTCGGGTCGACGCGGTCGATGTACGTTCGTACCGCTACAGTAGCGTGGCGCGTGAGCTGCATGTCGATGCCCACGAACTCCACTCGCTGATCGGCGCCCACGGTGGCGTTGTATTCGCGCATCCAGCGAATGGTGTCCAGGACCTCCTGCGTGTACCAGACTCCGAACACGGCCCGGCCCAAGAGGTGTTCCGGGTTCCCTTCGCCGCCCAACACATAGTCGTTCAGAGCCAAACCCGTCGGCCAGGGCGATTCGAACGCCAGCGCGCGGAAGCCTTTTTTCGTGACGAGGTATCGCAGCAGACGATGCTTGAAAAGGAAGTGTTCGCGGGTACCGTGGGTGGCTTCACCGACGCCTAGGATGCGCGCGTCGCCGATGACGGCGTCCAGCTCCGCAAGATCCGACAGATTCGCGGCGGGGTCCACGGTGGTCAGAGGAATAGCATGGTCGCGAAGCCAGCCTGCGACCGCGGAGGACTGGCGCCCCTCACGCCATCTCCATACTCCTGCTACCAGCGCTGCCGCAACCAACAGCAGGAGAATGCCGAGATAGGACTTGCGGATGTGCAAGGCAGTTTCCAGCGCTCAGACTATAGGCCTCAGCCCAGAATAAAAAGCCATTGATCTTTCATGCTAGCAAGATTGGCCGGCGAGAGAGCATTTGAACCTCCGACCCCTGGTCACGAACTATGGGCGCGAGTGCTCTGGTCTTTCCTAATCCTGCGAAACCGGACTGCGAAACCACCGAATGGAGAAAACGGCCCTCAATTGGGCCTGATACCCGACGAGGCCTGATTCTCTGCGGCGAAGTGCATGCGGGACAGCGGGAATTTCGCCCGAAAGTTGCCCATTTCCACGTCCCGATCTGGAGAGAAGGGAAAACAACAGAACCGCTGGCGGAGGGACTGGGATTCGAACCCAGGAGAGCCTTGCAGCTCTAGCGGTTTTCAAGTTGAGCCGCTTTGCGGGCGTGAGCGCAGCGGGAGCCCGCAGGCGAAATCCTGAGCGCAGCGAAGGAACCCGGAATCCGCTGGCGGAGGGACTGGGATTCGAACCCAGGAGAGCCTTTCGACTCTAGCGGTTTTCAAGACCGCCCGTTTCAACCGCTCACGCATCCCTCCGCGGCCTCTCTGGCGAGTAGTTTAGCAGGGAGCGGGGCGGGCGCCGGGGCGGCGAATCTGCAGGGTTCTGCCTCGATGCCGTGCCCTCGCGCTGGCCGCCCGCCGCTCTTCTCCGTACAATGTCGCTCGCATTCCAGGAGGTGAGAGCCATGCAAGTCAACGTGCCGGTCCGGAGTCTGTGCGCAAGGTGGAGGGTGCTGCTGCTGGCGGCGGTGTTGCTGGCCGCCTGGCCGCTGGCGGCGCAGGAGGCGCAGCTCAAGGCCCTGGTGGGCGGCACGCTGATTGACGGCTTTGGCGGCCTGCCGCTGCGCAACAGCGTCATCCTGATTGCCGGCGAGCGCATTCAAGCCGTGGGCCAGGTGGGCACGCTCGCGGTGCCGCCCGGCGCCGAAGTCATCTCCACCGAGGGCATGAGCGTGCTGCCCGGCCTGTGGGACATGCATGTCCACCTGATGATCAACGGGCACGCCGACTACGAGCACTGGGACAAAACTTATCCCGCGCAGTTCGAATCGGTCATCATGCCGGCCTCGGCCAGGCAATTGCTGCTGGCCGGCGTCACCAGCGCGCGCGACCTGGGCGCGCCGCTCGAGGCCAGCGTGAATGTGCGCAACGCCATCAACGCGGGCCGCATTCCCGGGCCCACGCTCTATGTTTCCGGGCCGTTCCTGCAGCACACGCCCTATCCCGGCACCGAACTCTTCCGCTGGGGCGTAAGCGGAGCCGAGGACGCGCGCGCCAAAGTGCGCAAGCTGGCCCAGGCGGGCGTGGACTGCATCAAGCTGATTGACCACGACCAGATGACCCCGGAAGAAGTGCGCGCCGTGGTGGAAGAGGCGCACCGCAACCAGCTCACCGTGGTGGCGCACTCCCATCGCCCGGAAGAAATCCGCCGCGGCCTGGAGGCGGGGGTGGACGTCTTCGAGCACACCGGGCTGGCCACCGCGCCCGAGTATCCCCCGGACATCATCGCCAAAATCCGCGAGCGCACCGCGCAGATGAACCTGGGCCCGCTCTTCTGGACGCCGACCATCGAAGGCCTGTTCAACTATGAGTACCTGCGCGACCATCCGGAAAAACTCGACGACCCTTCCTGGCACCAGGGGCTCACGCCGGAAATCATCGCCGACATTCGCGCCTCCCTCGCCCATCCCGGGCGGCTGCCCTACTTCCAGATCACGCCCCAGCGCCGTCCCACGCTCAAGCGCAAGTTCCGCCAGTTGCGCGAGTCGGGCGTGGTGCTGCTCATCGGCACCGACAGCGGCATCCCCATGAAGTTCCACAGCCAGTCCACCTGGAACGAGCTCGACGTGTGGGTGAACCGGCTGGGTGTGGAGCCCATGGACGCCATCCGCGCCGCCACCTACTGGCCCAGCGTGCTCATGAAGGTGGATAAGGACGTGGGCACGGTCAGCGAAGGGAAGTACGCGGACATCATTGCCGTGCGCGGCGACGTGCTGCGCTACATCAGCCTGCTGCAGCGCGTGGACATCGTCATCAAGCGCGGCCGCCGTTACAAGTGATGCCCGCGATTCCTGTTCCTGACGGGCAGAATCGGCGGGTCACTGATTCCCGCCGGCTCGCGCTGGCGATTCTGAAGAGCGGCGTGGCTCGGCCGCGGTGCACAGGGGTTACAATCGCCGGATGGCGCGTGCCCTCGCTCTTTTCCTGCTCCTCGGGTTGGCCGGTTGCTCGGCGGCGGCTCCGGTGGACGTGGGACGCCTGCGCGTCCCGCCCGGATTCCAGATCCGCGTTTTTGCCGAGACCGGCTCCCGCCCGCGCATGATGGCCTTCAGCCCCGGCGGCGTGCTCGTCGTCACCTCGCAGGCGGACGGCAAGGTACTGGCCCTGCCCGATCCTGCCAATTCAGGCCGCGCGCAGCGCGTGGTCAGCGTGCTCGACGACCTGGACGCGCCCCACGGCATTGCCTTCCACAAGGGCGGGCTCTACATCGCGGAGACCGGACAGGTGGTGCGCTATGACTGGGACGAGGCCACGCTGCGCGCCACGCGCCCGCGCGTGCTGCTGCAACTGCCTCGCGGCGGCAATCACTTCACCCGCACCCTGATTTTTGCCAACGGCAGGATGTACGTCTCCGTGGGCTCCACCTGCAACGTCTGCCGCGAAGACGATGAGCGCCGCGCCGCCGTGCTCGAGTTCAACGAAGACGGCACCGGCGGCCGCGTCTTCGCGCGCGGCACGCGCAACGCCGTGGGCCTTGCCCTGAGCCCGCAGACCGGCACCATCTGGGCCACGGAAAACGGCCGCGACTGGCTGGGCGACGACCTGCCTCCGGAAGAAATCAACGACCTGGGCAAGAACGGCGGCGACTTCGGCTGGCCTTACTGCTACGCCGACCGCACGCCCGACCTGGAATTTTCCCGCGACGCCGCCGCGCGCTGCGCGCAAACCATTCCGCCCAAGTTCAAGATGCAGGCGCACTCCGCCCCGCTGGGCCTCGCCTTCTACACCGGCTCCCGGTTTCCCGACGAATACCGCGGCGACCTCTTCGTGGCCTTTCACGGCTCGTGGAACCGCAGCGTGCCCACGGGCTACAAAGTGGTGCGCATCCGCGTGAACGCCCGCGGCGACGCCGAAGGCATCGAAGACTTCATCACCGGCTGGGTCGCGCCGGGCGAAACGCGCAAGGGGCGCTGGTCGGGACGCCCGGTGGGAATCGTCATCGCGCCCGACGGCTCCATGTATGTCTCCGACGACGCCCGCGAATCCAACGGCGCGGTGTACCGCGTGACCTTCGGGAAGTGATCCTCAGCGCATGCGGCGGGCGCGGGCGCGCGGCCTCGCGCCGCAGTTCTTCTCGTGCTGCTCCAGGATGTAATGGTCGGTCATGCCGGCGATGTAGTCGCAGACCACGCGCGGCAGCGACTCGTGGCGCGCCTTTTCCGCGTAACTCGACGGCAGCGACTGCGGCCGCGCGATCCAGAACTCAAACAGTTCGGCGATCACGCGCTCGGCGTGGTCCTTTTCCGGCTTGAGGTCGTTCGAGGAGTAGAGGCGCTCGTGGAGAAACTGCTTGCACTCGCGCCGCTCCGCGTCCACTTCTTCGCTGAACGCGGCCAGCGTGTGGCCGGCGGCGCGCACAGCGGCGAGCGACTTGACGCCCGCGGCCTGCACTTGCGCGCGCGTGGTTTCCATCAGGTCGCCGACCATGCGGTTGAGCATGCGCTTGATGGCTTCGTTGAACTTCAATTTCTCCAGCGCCTGCGGATACTGCGCCTCGGCCTCGCGGTAGAAGCGGTCGAAGACGCGCACCCGCGCCCGGATCTCCTCGATCTGCAGGATGCGCGCCTCGTAGCCGTCGTCCAGGTCGGCGGTGTTGTAGGCGATCTCGTCCGCCAGGTCGATAAGCTGCGCTTCGAGCGGCGGCTGCTGGTCCAGCAGATACTCGGCCAGCCCGGGAAACTGCGCCGCGTCGTAGGCGCGCGAATGCTTGATGATGCCTTCGCGCACTTCAAACGTGAGGTTCAGCCCGCGAAAGCCGGCATAGCGCAGCTCGAAGTCCTCCACAATGCGCAGCGCGTGCAGGTTGTGGTCGAAGGACTCGCCGTGCGCGCGCATGGCCGCATCCAGCGCCTTCTCTCCCGCGTGGCCGAACGGCGGATGGCCGATGTCATGCACCAGCGCCAGCGCTTCGACCAGATCCTGGTTCAGGCGCAATTCGCGCGCGAGGGTGCGCGAAATCTGCGTGACCTCGAGGGTGTGCGTCAGGCGGGTGCGAAAGTGATCGGAAAAGCGCCGACTGAAAACCTGCGTCTTGTTTTCCAGCCGCCGGAAAGCGCGCGCGTGAATCACCCGGTCGCGATCGCGCTGAAAGTCGTTGCGATAGGGGTGGGGCGGCTCG
>CAYRII010000078.1:0-10519 GCA_964424245.1 uncultured Terriglobales bacterium
CGCGCTGCGGGCGTTGTGGCACAAGCGAAAGCACGCACCCGCGAGCGCGGCACCAGCAGGCCCAGGAACTCCTCCACCTCCCGCGCCTCCGCCGCCACCACGCTATCCAGGTAACGAGACACCAGCGCCGAGAGCGACTCTCCCACGGAAAGCCGCACGCCCTCTTCCACTGCTTCCGGCGCCCAACGCGCCATCAAGTCCCACGAGGCCCCTTCCTCGCGGTTGTAATCCACGCGCGTGATCCAGAGCCGCTTCCCCAGCTCTCCCAGCGCCCGATCCAGCGCCGCCCCGGAGGGCTCGCCGCCCAGCGTCTCCCGCACGCGCCGCTTGGAAATCCTTCCCTGCTGCCGGATAAACTCCAGCGTGGCTCCCGCCAGTGGAGAGAGCTTCGCCTTGGCCGCCCGCATCTCCATCGCAGGGTTGCGCTCCCCCGCCACTGCGAAGAAGTAGGGGAAGAGCGAAGGCGCCAGCAGCAGAGGGTTGTCCCCGAAGGCATTGGACTCAAACGCCGCGCGCCGGCGGAGCAGCGCCACCGCCAGTTCCGTGGCCGCGCGCGCGCGCTCGTCGGCAAAGGCCTGCGCCGCGCCCGGCAGATTTTCCCCGCTGCCCAGGTACGCCCCCACAAAAGTCGCCAGCGGCGGCAGCCCTTTCTCCGCGTACAGCAGGCAGAAGCCCACGGACTCCAGAAACTCCGCGGCCGCTTCCTCCGTCTGCGCAGGATTTCCGTCTTGCCGCCATTTGTGGCGGCGCGTTTCCTTCAGTTCCAGTTCCGTCATCGGGGAAATTCGTTTCCTGCTCCCGCCGCTCGCTGGGTCAAATGCGCTTGAATGCGCGCTCCATCTCCCGTACAGAATAGCGCAGCAGCACCGGCCGCCCGTGCGGACACGTCATGGGACACTCCGTGCGCGCCAATTCTTTGAGCAGCCAGCGCATCTTTTCCGGCTCCAGTGGAGTATTGATCTTGATGGCCGCGTGGCAGGCCACGGAGGCGGCAATCGCCGTCTGCACCTTCTCTAAATCCAGCCCCGGCTCCTCCCGCGCCACCCGGTCCAGGAGCTCGTGCAGCAATCGCTCCACATCCGCCGCGCCCACGCCGGCCGGCGCCGTCTTCACCGCCACTGTGCGCGCGCCGAAGGGCTCGGCCTCAAAGCCGTTGCGCTTGAGTTCCTCGGCGATTTCCGCAAACACGGCCTGCTGCGCCGGCGTCAGCTCCACCACCAGGGGCATCAGCAGACGCTGCCCCTCGACGCCGGCCGCGGCGCGCTGCCGCAGCACGCGCTCGAAGAGCACCCGCTCGTGGGCCACGTGCTGGTCGATGATCCACAGCCCATCCTCGCCTGCCGCCACGATGAACGACTCCCGCACCTGGCCCAGGGGCACCAGCGCCTCCAGCGCCGTCGCGCGGTCGCCGTTCTCCTCCACGGCGATGGCGCCGCCGCAGCCGTCGTCGTGGCGCGCGGACGATGGCGCAGTCGCCATCCCGGCCGCGCGCTCCACTTCGATCGCCCCGGCAAACTCCAGACTCCCCGGACGCGGCACGAGCGGCGGCGGCTCAAGCGCAAAGCCTTCGCTCGCCGGCATCGCGCGCCCGCCCGGAGTCAGCGCCACGCCGGCCGTCGGCTGCGCCGTGAGCTCGCGCCTGAAGTGCGGCACCGGACGCGTCTCCACCAGCGCCGCGCGCACCGTGTCGCGCACCAAGTCGTGCACAAAGTTCGATTGCCGGAAGCGCACCTCGGTTTTGGCCGGATGCACGTTCACATCCACCTCGCCCGCCGGCAGTTCCAGAAACAGCAGCACCACCGGGAAGACGCCGCCGGGCAAAATATTGCGGTAGGCCTCGGTCAGCGCGTGCTGCAGCAGGCGGTCGCGCACCAGCCGCCGGTTGACAAAAAAGAAAATGGAATTGCGGTTCAGCTTCTGCAGCTCGGGACGCGAAACAAACCCGCGCAGCCGCGCCTCGCCCGGCACCGGCGCCTCGTAGTCTTCCTCGCGCCGCCACGGCGGAGGTTCGGGAAGGCCCGCGCGCGCCAGCGGCGCTTCCGCCGCCACCTCCACCAGCAGGTCGAGTGTCTCCTTGCCAAACACCTGGTAGATGCGCTCGGCGTATCCTGCCACCGGCGGCGCCTCCAGCATGGCGTTCGCCGAAGAATGCAGCTCGATGTGCTTTTCCGGATGCGCCAGCGCGTAGTGCGTCACCAGTTGCGCCACGTGCGCCAGTTCCGTGGACTCGCTCTTCAGGAACTTGCGCCGCGCCGGCGTGTTGAAGAACAGGTCGCGCACCGCGATCGCCGTGCCCTGCGGCAGCCCGGCGTCTTCCACGCGCCCGATCCTGCCGCCGTGCATCTCGATCTTCGTGCCCGCCGCTTCGCCTTCGGCGCGCGTTTCCAGGCTCAGGCGCGAAACCGAGGCAATCGAGGGCAGCGCCTCGCCGCGGAAGCCCAGCGTCTCTACCGTCAGCAGGTCCTCGGCGTCCTTGATCTTCGAAGTGGCGTGGCGCTCGAAGGCCAGCAGCGCGTCGTCGCGCACCATGCCGCAGCCGTCGTCCGTCACCTCCACCAGCTTCTTGCCGCCCGCCTCAACCCGCACCCGGATGTGCCCCGCCCCGGCGTCCAGCGCGTTCTCCAGCAGCTCCTTCACCACCGACGCCGGCCGCTCCACCACTTCGCCGGCGGCGATCTTGTTGGCCACGTGCTCGGGAAGAATGTGGATGCGCGCCATCGTTCGCGCTCCATGGTACTGGACAGCGCAGGGAAAAGCTTGCCGCAGATTACGCCGATGGAGGCAGATCCGTGGGCGGCTGGCTGGCTTTGTATCAAGTGGGGTGGGTGTTGACTTGCTTCGTATCAGGGTACGGCTTCAGCCGTGCCGAGCCCGCCATGAAATGACCGGCTTTAGCCGCTGAGGTCTAATTGCACGTATGCAGCCTGCGGTCTCCCGAACCCACGCCGCCGAGGTTCGCATCAGGGCACGGCTGGGCGGCCTTGGTAGCTCTGGCCTTCAGGCCAGAGTCGCGGACCGAGCCCGGCTCGCGCGGCGACCGTGCCGACCAAGCGTACAATTCACCCGGCTCTGGCCGCTGACCATCGCGTATCTCCGGCTCAGTCTCCGGCTAGGGAGTCGAGCAGCGACGCCAACGAAGGAACGCCGCCGAGGTTCGTATCAGGGCACGGCTTCAGCCGTGCCGCAATGGGGCGTAAAATGACCGGCTTTAGCCGCTGCCCATCGCGCATCTCCGGCTCAGTCTCCGGATAGGGAGTCGCGAAGCGACGTAAATTCGATAGCCCAGCACGTGAGTGCTGGGTTATCGTTGCCTCGAAAAAGCCGAGTCCCGAAGGGACGCCACCATGCCGCAATCGCTTGTCAGCAATCGCGTGCACGTCATCTTCAGCACCAGGGAGCGCAGGCCCTGGATCGCGGCGGAACTGCAACAACGCCTCTGGACTTACATCATCGCGATCGGCAAAAACAAAGACGTCCCGATCCTGGCCATCGGCGGGATGGAAGACCATGTCCATGTCCTCCTTGCCCTCCCGGCTTCCCTGCCGTTGGCCAAAGCCGTCCAGATGATCAAGGCCAATTCCTCTCGCTTCATGCGGCAAAATGTTCGCGGGTTCGAGTGGCAAAAGGGATATGGGGCATTCGGCGTGGGCGCATCCGCCATGGACGCGACGGTCAGGTATCTCCGCAATCAGAAACGGCATCACGTCAAACGCGATTTCAAGGCGGAGTTCCTGGAGTTCGTGAAACGCTACGGCGTGGAGTACGACCCGAAATACATCTTTGACTGAGTACCGTCCCTTCGGGACTCGCGCTCTTTCTCCTCTTCACCCGCCGCTCACCTGCCGCGCTCTCGACTCGCCGTCGCTGCACGACTGCGCCCGGAGCCGCGCCCATCCGTGTCAGTCCCCTGCTTTCTTCTTCACCTCAATCCCCAGCTCCCGCAACTGTGCCTCGCTCACCGGCGTGGGTGCGTCCACCATCAGGTCCACGGCGCGCGCCGTCTTGGGAAACGGAATCACCTCGCGCAAACTCTCCGCCCCGGCCAAAAACATCACAATGCGGTCCAGGCCCAGCGCGATGCCGCCGTGCGGCGGGGTGCCGTACTCCAGCGCCTCCAGGAAAAATCCGAAGCGCGCCCGCGCCTCCTCTTCCGTCATTCCCAGGACGCGGAAGATGCGTTGCTGGATGTCCTTGCGGTGGATGCGCACCGAGCCTGAGCCGATCTCCACGCCGTTCAGCACCACGTCGTAGGCTTGCGCGCGCACCGCGCCCGGCTGCGCCTCCAGCTTCTCCAGGTCTTCTTCATACGGAGACGTGAACGGATGGTGCGCCGCCGCCCACTGCCGCATGCGCTCGTCGTACTCGAACATGGGAAAGTCCGTCACCCACAGCCAGCGGTACGTCCCCGGATCTTTGACGTCGCCGGAGAATGCTTCGTGGCGCGCCGCGTACTTCTGTCCCAGCGCCGTGCGCAGCGCTCCGGCGGCGGTCGAGACCGCATGGTCGTGCTGCTTGACCTCCGGCTTCACCCCGCCCTCGGACTTGTGCGCCTCCGGCTGCGCGTCCCCGGCCACCAGCACCACCAGGTCGCCGGCTTCCACGCCGGCTTTCGCGCGCACCTTCTCCAGGGACGCAGGAAAGGACTTTTCCAGGCGCTTGATGTCGTCAAACACCTTGGCTTCCTTGCGCTCCGCAATCAGCGTGCGGATCTCGTCGCGCTCCTTGCGCGAAAGCTCGCCCACCTTGGGAATGCGCAGGGCCACCACCGGCTGTCCGGCGGCAATCTTCAGCGTGCCCAGCTCCTCCGCCCGAAAGCAGTCGCGCACCTCGGTCATCGCCGGCAGGCGCAGGTCGGGCTTGTCCGAGCCGTACCTCCGGATGGCCTCGTCGTAACTCATGCGCGGAAACGGCAGCGGCAGCTCCACGCCCGCCGCCGCAAACGCCGCGTGCAGAAATCCTTCCACCACCTCGAAGACGCGCTCCGGCGTGGCATAGGTGATTTCCAGGTCGATCTGCGTGAACTCCGGCTGGCGGTCGGCGCGCAGGTCTTCGTCGCGGAAGCAGCGCACAATCTGGAAGTACCGGTCGCAGCCCGCAATCATCAAAATCTGCTTGAACAGTTGCGGCGACTGCGGCAGCGCGTAAAACGCCCCCGGCTGCACCCGGCTGGGCACCAGGTAGTCGCGCGCTCCCTCCGGCGTCGAGCGCGTCAGGTAGGGCGTCTCGATCTCCAGAAATCCCCGCGCTGCCAGATCGTTGCGCAGGGCCAGCGCCACCTGGTGGCGCAATTCCAGGTTGGCCTGCATCTCCGCGCGCCGCAGGTCGAGGTAGCGGTATTGCAAGCGCACTTCTTCGTTGGCCAGCTCGGGGTCGCCCGGAGAAAAGGGCGGCGTCTTCGATTCGTTCAGGATCCTGAGTTCCTCGGCCGCCACTTCCACTTCGCCCGTGGCAATGTTGCGGTTGATGGTCGCGGACTCGCGCTGCTTCACCGTGCCCGTCACCGCGATCACGTATTCGGCGCGCAGGCGCGACGCCTTTTCGTGCAGCCCCGGGTTCAGCTCTTTGTTGCACACCACCTGGGTCAGGCCCGTGCGGTCGCGCACGTCCACAAAAATCAGGTTGCCCAGGTCGCGCCGCCGGTTTACCCAGCCCATCAGCACCACGCGCGCCCCGGCGTCGGCCGGACGCAGGGCCCCGCAGGTGTGTGTGCGTCGCAAATCGCCGAGAAAGTCGAGCAAGAATCGTTCCTCAGGAAATCGAAAGTATCGCCCGCGGCGGAAGCCAGCAATTATAGAGCCTCAAGACGTTGCTGCTCGCTTCGCGCAGCTCCGCGCGCAATCTTGCGCAACTCTACCGCATCTTTTATGGTGTCGCTTGCGATTCCGGAGGCTCGATGACGCGTATTCGTTCTTTCTTCCTGGCAGCGGCGGTGGTCCTTCTTCTGGCGGCAAGCGCCCTAGCCGGCGACGCCGCCTCCCTCCCCGCGGCGCTGGCCAACGACAACCGCACCCCGGCAGGCACGCTGCGCGACGCTGTGCTCACCATTCGCCTCGAGATCCGCGAGGCCCTCTGGTACCCCGAGCAGGAGGGCGGGCCCAATCTCCCCGTCTACGCTTTTGCCGAAGAAGGCCGCGAGCCCAGGATTCCCGGCCCGCTCTTCCGCGTGCCTCAAGGCGCCACCGTGCACGCCTATGTCACCAATCGCCTGCCCCTGCCCATGTTCGTGCACGGCTTGCATCAGCGGCCCGGTCCCGGGACAGTTTTGGAAATCCCTGCCGGCGCCACGCGCGAGGTGCGCTTTCCGGCCGGCGCGCCGGGAACCTATTTCTATGAGGCCCGCAGCATCAATCAGACCACGCCGCAGCCGCCGCCATCAGCTTCCTCTTTCCCTTCGCCAACGAGCCGCCGGAGTACGCGCGCGAAAGCCAGCTCACCGGCGCCTTCGTCGTGGATCCTGCGGACGGCGCGCCCCCAGACCGCCTCTTTGTCATCGGTCTCTGGCTCACGGGCCTGGCGCAAGGCCCTTTCCACGAAGTTCTCGTCATCAACGGCAAGTCCTGGCCGCACACCGAGCGCATGACCTTTCGCACCGGGGAGCGCGTGCGCTGGCGCTGGATCAACGCCAGCATCTCCGACCATGCCATGCACCTGCACGGGTTTTTCTATCGCGTGCACAGCCAGGGCGACGCCGACCGCGAGCATGTGTTTGCCCCGGAGCAGCGCCCCCTCGCCGTCACCCGGCACATCTTGCCCGGCGGCACCATGTCGCTCGAGTGGGAGCCGCACACCGCCGGGCGCTGGATCTTCCACTGCCACATGACCGCGCACATGTCCGACAAACTTAACCTCAGCCTGCATCCCCTCGATGGCAGCAAGCCCGCTCCCCATCACGCGCACGCCCAAGAAACCGCCGGCATGGGCGGCCTGGTGCTGGGCATCACCGTGCTTCCGCAGGCGGAAGCGGCGCCCGCCGCGCCTCCGCTGGAGCGTCCCGCACGCCAACTGCAGCTTCTGGTCGAGCCGCGTCCCGCCACCGCTACCCTGCCTGTCGGCGCGGGTTACAAGCTCCAGCAAGGCGAGACACCGCCGGACGGGCCGCCTCCCGTGCCCGGCGCCCCGCTCGTGCTCACGCGCGGCGAGCCCGTCGAGATCACCATCCACAACCGCCTTCCCGACCCCACCGCCGTGCACTGGCACGGAATTGAGCTTGAGAGCTATTACGACGGCGTGCCCATGTGGGGAGGGACCTCGCGCCAGGTAACGCCGCCCATCGCATCCGGCGGAAGTTTCGTGGCGCGTTTCACTCCGTCGCGCGCCGGCACCTTTATCTACCACACCCACTGGCACGACGTCGCGCAGCTCACCGGCGGCCTCTACGGCCCGCTCATCGTGCTCGAGCCCGGGCAGAAGTTCGATCCGGACGTCGATCGCACCTTTGTCATCGGCCGCGCCGGGCCTGATGAAGCACTCTACCCCCTCGTGCTCAACGGCAGCCCCCAGCCCAATCCCGCAGTGCTGAAAATTGCCAAGCGCTATCGCTTTCGCTTCATCAACATCTCCACCAACGACTCCGATGCCCTCGTCTCCCTGCGTTCGGACGCCGGCCTCGTTGCGTGGCGCGCCGTGGGCAAAGATGGCACGGAACTGGAGGCTGCGCAGGCCGTCACCCGGCCCGCGCAACAGACCATCACCGTGGGGGAAACTTACGACTTCGAATTCACGCCCCGGCGCCCCGAAGACCTCAACCTCGAAGTCCGCGCTCCGTTTCTCAAGACCGGCCTCACCCAGACTTTCGAGGTACAGCCCTGAGATTCCGAATGGGGTTTCAGGCGTTTCCAGGTACGTGCGCGGCCTCTCGCCGTCAGCGCCGCGAAGCAGGGTGCCCCATGTTTGCGCCCTGCGGTTGGGCGCAAACGTGGGTTTCGAGGTGCAGCCCTGAACCCTAGAACTGGGTTCAAAAACAGTTGCGGAGAAGCGGTCTTCTGAGGGGAGTAGGCTCTGCGGCGCGGCCCCCGCCGTCATCCTGAGCGAGGGAGGGCTCCCGCGCGCATTGCCAGCGCGGGAAACCCAAGCGAAGGATCTCGGGTTGGCTTTTTCCCGGAACTGGTTTCAAAAATAGCTTTCGGAGGGGCACGGCTTCAGCCGTGCCGTTCCAGCGCCGCATAAACACTGGGCTTTAGCCCCTGAGGGATGGAACTTACGCGGTCGCAAGGCATTTTTGAAGCCCGCTCTAGTTCTTCACCAGCACGTAATAGATCACGTAAAGCCAAGACAGCAGTCCGTGCACGATGGCCCACAGCACGGAGTGGTTGTTGCTGTAGGAAATCACCATCGCCAGCGCCGAGCCGAACGTAATCCCCGCCTTCACGCTCTCTTTTCCCGCTGACATGTCTTCCCCTCCGCCGCGCCCGCCGCTCGCCCCGTCTCGCGCCTGCTTCCCTTCCGCAACTCCGCCGCGCCGCGCTGCTTTCCCCCCCTCGCCTCAGGCCTTGCTACTTCCCCTCCGCAAATCCTTCCGCCGCGCGCAGCACGCCCGGCAGCTCCGCGCGCGGCACCGCCACCTGTTTGCCCGTGGCCAGGTGTTTCACCGCGAACGCGCCCGACTGCACTTCGTTCTCGCCCACAATCACCACGTAGCGCGCGCCGCGCTTGCTCGCCGTTTCCAGCGACTTCTTCAGGCGGAAACTTTCCTCGCCCGTCTCCACCACCAGGTCGTGCCGGCGCAGCTCGCGCGCCAGCCGCGCCGCCTCGCGGTTCATGCCCGCGCCCACCGGCGCCAGGTACGCTTGCACCGGCTGCTCCACCGCCCCCGCCGCCTCGCTCAACGCCATCACCAGCCGGTCTTCGCCGATGGCAAATCCGATTCCCGGCGCCCGCGGCCCGCCCAGCGCCTCCGACAATCCGTCGTACCGCCCTCCACCCAGGATGGCGTTCTGCGCCCCCAGCGCCCCGTGCGTAAACTCGAAAGTGCTGCGGCTATAGAAATCCAGGCCGCGAACCATTCTGGAATTGATGACATAGGGGATTTCCAGGGCGCGCAGGAGTTCCTGCACTTCGGTGAAGTGGGCGCGGCAGCCGTCGTCCAGAAAATCCAGCATGCGGGGAAGTTTTTCGATGATGGGCTGGTCTTCGGGGACTTTGCAATCGAGCACGCGCAGCGGGTTGCGCTGGTAGCGGCGGCGGCAGTCGGCGCACATCTCCTGGATCACGCCGGAGAGCGCCTGGCGCAGGGCCTCGTGATATTTCGGGCGGTCGTGCGCGCAGCCCACCGAGTTGAGCTCCAGCGTCCAGCCGGCAATGCCCAGGCGGTCGAGCAGGGTGGCCAGCATCTCGAGCACTTCGGCGTCCACCGCGGGCGATTCCGAGCCCGCCGCCGAGGGCCCGATGACTTCGGCGCCGATCTGGTAGAACTGGCGGTAGCGGCCCTTCTGCGGGCGCTCGCGGCGAAACTGCGGACCCAGGTAGTACAGGCGCTGCAATCCGGGCCGCTCCCACAGCTTGTGCTCGATGTAGGCGCGCACCACGCCCGCGGTGTTCTCCGGGCGCAGCGTCAGCGACTGTCCTTTTTCACTCTGCGCGCGGCCGCGGTCTTCAAAGGTATACATCTCCTTGGAAACGATGTCGGTTTCCTCGCCCACGGAGCGGGCAAAGAGCTGCGTCTCCTCGAAGATGGGGGTGCGGATCTCGCGGAAGGCGTAGAGGTGGAAGACGTCGCGGGCGGCGGCCTCCACAAAGTTCCACAGCGCCGTCTCCGGCGGCAGCAGGTCGCGGGTTCCTCGCACGGCTTTGATCAAGTAGTGCCTCTTCTGTGGCTGTCATCCCGAGCGAGAGAGGGCTCCCGCGCGTTTTCTCCAGCGCGGGAAACCCGAGTCGAGGGATCTCGGGGTTGCTTTTTTCCGGCGATGTCAACATATCTCAAGAGAACCCGCCGTTGCACCATTCACAAAAACCGCTTGCAGTTCCTCGCGCCCGGTTGTGCCACCCTCAGGACTTGGCCTCGCGCAAGTATGAGTCCTTATATTCCAGATAATTGCGCGCGTAGCGCAGGATGGTTTCCTGGTCGCCGGCGCCCAGAGCTTTCTTGAATTTTCCCGGCACGCCCATCCACAGCGAGCCGGGCGCCACCACGGTGTGCTCGGGGATGACGGTGCCCGCGGCGATGATGGACCCCGCGCCGATGCGCGCGTGGTTGAGGATGACCGAGCCCATGCCGATGAGGCAGCGGTCCTCGATGGCGCAGCCGTGCAGGGTGACGGAGTGGCCCACGGTGACCCACTGGCCGACCACCACGGCGTATTTATCGCGCATGCCGTGCAGCACGCTGCAATCCTGGATGTTGGAGTGGGCGCCGATGCGGATGGAGTTGACGTCGCCGCGCAACACGGCGTTCATCCAGATGCTGGCATGCTCGCCCACGGTGACGTCGCCGATGATCTGCGCCGAAGGGTCCACAAACGCGGTGGCGGCAATCTGCGGCGCGGTTCCCTGGTAGGGACGGATCATGGGCGAGCGGGGCCTT
>CAYRII010000079.1:0-10508 GCA_964424245.1 uncultured Terriglobales bacterium
AGAAAGTAGCACAGGCGCGGCGATGATGCAATGAACCGGCGGGAAGCGCTGAGTGGTAAAATCGACACCTGGATGAAGATCGCTCCCATCGCTGCAACGCAGGTGGCGTTTGCAAGCATCTAAGTTGCCTGTGTCCGCTCTGCAGAATCCCCACTCCAGCGTCGCGCCGCCGGCCTTTCGACTTCTTGCTCTGGTCCTGATCTTAGGGCTGGCCGCGCTGCCGCCCCTGGCCTTTGCCCAAAGCGTGGGCACGGTGCAAGGATCGGTCACCGACCCGACGGGAGCTGTCATTCCCGGCGCCAAGGTCACCCTCACCAGTGCCATCTCCGGCTACACGCAGTCCGTGGTGACGGACTCCGAAGGGCAGTACAAATTTCTCAATGTCCCTTTTTCACCCTTCACCCTGCACGTTACGGCCGCCGCGTTTGAGCACTTCGACGCCACCGGAGAATTGCGCAGCAATGTCCCCTTGATCGTCAATGCCCGCCTTTCCGTGGCCGCGGCAGAGCAGGTGGTGAATGTGGTGGAGCAGGCTCCGCTGCTGGAAACCACTTCCGCCTCCACCCACCACGACATTGACTACCTGCAATTGCAGAAGCTCTCCCTGGCGCAGGCCGGGCGGGGATTGGAGGTCGTTCTGCAAACCGCTCCGGGCATGGTGCAGGACGACAACGGTCGCGTGCACCCGCGAGGTTCCGAATCCCAAGTGCAGTACGTCGTGGATGGCGTGCCCATCACGGACAACCTGGCCGCTACCTTCGCCACTTCGCTCGACGTGCGCAACCTGCGTTCGGCTGAGATCCTCACCGGCAATGTTCCCGCCGAGTACGGCGGCAAGCTGGGCGCCGTGATCAACGTCAACACCAGGTCCGGCCTGGAGATGCCCTGGAGCGGAAGTCTGTCGTTTACCGGCGGCTCGTTTTCCCGGGCCGAGGTGGGCGCCGACGTCGGCGGACACTGGAAAAACTTCGGCCTGTTCCTCTCCGCCGCCGGAAACCGCTCGGATCGCTTCCTGGACCCGCCCGAAATCCAGAACTTTCATAACTTCGGGGGCAACGGCCGGCTGTTCGCCAAGTTCGACTGGATTGTTTCCCAGCACGATACCGTGCGTGTGAGCCTGACCACCAACGGCACCAACCTGCAGGTGCCCAACCGTGAAGACCAGGAACTCCTTGGCCAGCAGCAGCGCCAGGAGTTGCGTGATGACGCGCAATCCTTCGCCTGGTATCACGTCTTCAACAACCGCACCGTCAGCGACGTGGTTCTCTACCGGCGGTCCTCGACGGCGCGACTGCTCGACCCCAACGCCACAGGTTTTCCCTTTGTGGCGCAGCAGGCGCGGCACCAGCGCAGCGAGGGCCTGCGCGTTAGCGTGAGCCACCAGCGCGGGACCCACAACTTCAAGACCGGGCTCCAGGTCATCCGTATTCCCTTGCGCGAGGACTTTCTGGTTGCCACTACCGACCCCGCTATCCTGGCCGACCCCACCGACCCGGCTTCCGCTTTTACCCTTGCCAATCCCTTCCAGTTTTCCGCTCGGCGCACGGGAAAAGAAGTTTCGTTTTTCGTCCAGGATCGTTTCACCCTGGGAGGGCGCCTGACGGTGGACCTGGGCCTGCGCGTCGACCATTACGGCATCGTGGTGGAGGAAAACCACGTCAGCCCCCGCGCGGGACTGGCGTACTTTGTGAAAAAGACGGGAACGGTGTTTCGCGCCTCCTACAACCGCCTCTTTCAAACGCCGCCAGTGGAGAATTTGCTGCTTTCTTCGTCGCCCGAAGGCGCCGTTTTTTCCCCCCTGGGCGCGGGCGCGACGCGCGCCGTGCCGCCGGAGGAGCAGAATGCCTATGAGGTTGGGCTGCAGCAGCAACTGGGCAGCCGCATCCGCGTCGACATTGCGCATTACGTCAAGAACATCCGCAACTATTCGGACAAGGATCAATTTCTGAACACAGGGGTCATTTTTCCCATTGCAATTGCCCGCGGCGACGCCCGCGGAACTGAGATTCGCGTGGACCTGGCGGCCATTCGCGGCTGGACTGCCTTCGTCAGCTACGCTAACGCCAAAGCCGTGGCCACCACTCCGCTGGTAGGAGGCCTTTTCCTGGGCGAGACTTCCAGCGACCTGCTCCTCCCCGGGTTTCAGTTCAACGCCGACCATGACCAGCGCAACAGCGGGCACTTCGGCCTGGCCCATGCGCACAAGTCCGGGGCGTGGTTCAGCGTCACCGGCCGGCACGATAGCGGAGTGCCTTCCGATTTCGATCCCGCCGTCCTGCCCACGCTGGATCCCGCCATCCGCGCCCAGCTCGACGAGGTGCGCTTCCGCATTCGCCCACGCACCACTCTCGATCTTGCCGCCGGCTACGAGTTGATGCGCGACAGCGCCCATCCCATCACGCTGCAGTTCAACCTGCAGAACCTTTTCAATCGCTTCTACCTGTTCAACTTCGAGAGTGTTTTTTCCGGCACGCACATCGGCCGGCCGCGCGAGGTGAGTGGGCGAGTGATTTTTCACTTCAAGTCAGCCGGCAAATAGAGATTGCGCAGGGAAGAAAAAAGGGGCCGGAGCTGGTTGGCCCCGGCCCGGTCGGCCTTGCGAGCTGCCCGGAGAAAACCCTAGGCGTGACGGCGCGGCCGCAGCGAAAGATCGCGCACCTGCGCCAGCACACTCGACCACTGCATGCCGTCCAGCTTGGAGAGGAACGGCACCAGCTGCGCAATAAAGTCGTCGGACAGAAGTTCCCGGACTTCGGCATCGCGGCTGTGACCGCCGCCGTTCAACAGATCCGGCACACTCACCTCCAATGCCTTGGCCAGCCGCTCAATGGAGGAAAGCGTCGGCGTGGCCTTCTCGTTCTCAATCTTGGAAACGTAGGTGCGCGGCACATGCATGCGCAGGGCCAGTTGTCGCTGGCTGAGTCCTGTGCGGTGCCGTAGCGAGCGGATGGCCAGCGCCAGTTGCAGGTGCGTGTGCCCGTTGCCCGAAGGTTCCGGGGCACGGGGTGGCGCCTCCGCCACCTGGGGCTCCGGCACTTCTGTGTCCAGGGACTTATGGCATTTACGGCAGAGATTGCTGGCAGTCCGGAATTGAACCAGGCGGCAATAGGGGTTATCGCATCTCACCACTTCCCGTGAATCGACGGGCGCGAGAGTCGTGGCCATCCAGGTTGTGGGAGATGCCAGAGCGGGCATCTTCTGTTGCAGCCCGGTACAGCCGGTCCAGGCTGTGCCGTACTTTGCGGTATAGTCGGAGGGGTTGTCAACGAAATTATTCCGGGAAACGCGGATGAGACTGCTATGAACCTTGGTACATGTGCCCATGAAGCCCGGAGAAAACCGGGCGAAAACGTGGAGATGCCCTGATGCCGGCGCGCCAGGATGCCTGGGGGTTACTCTGTGAGTACACCCAGTCGGAAAGCCTGCGTAAACATGCTCTGGCGGTCGAGGCCTGCATGCGCGCCTACGCGCGCCGCTTCGCTGCGGATGGCAGCGACCCCGCCGCCGAGGAAGAAACTTACGGGATCTGCGGCCTGCTGCACGACTTTGACTACGAAAGATTTCCTACGCCCGACCAGCACCCGTTTGTGGGCAACAAGATTCTCGCAGAGCGCGGCTACCCGGAAGCAGTGCGCCGCTGCATTCTTTCGCACGCGGATTATGCGGACGTGCCCCGGCAATCGAAAATGGAAAAAGCCCTGTTTGCCTGCGATGAGCTCGCCGGTTTTCTCACCGCCACGGCGCTGGTCAAGCCCGGCAAGTCCCTGGCCGAGGTGGAAGTGCGCTCCGTGCGCAAGAAGATGAAGGACAAGGCCTTCGCCAGGAGCGTCAGCCGTCAGGACATTGCCAATGGCGCGCAAGACCTGGGCGTGGACCTCGACGAGCACATCGCGTTCTGCATCGAGGCCATGAAAGGGATTGCCAAGGACCTGGGATTGGATGGCAGCGCGGCCGGGAAATCGCCCTAGAGGCTACCTTCTGCCGCCCGCCAGGAGCGCACGCGGATCAACTTGCCGGGCCACGCTTCACGAAGCAGGCTTGTACTCCCCGTCCTTGAACACGTAGGTCTGCTTCGGCTTCGCTTTGACGACCTTCCCTTTGTCGTTCAATCTGGTGCCGGTGGCGGTAACGAGCAGGTCGTAATAGGGTTCCGTGCCCTTGGGTTGGAATGCATATTTCGATTCGTACGAATAACAGACATGGCCCCCGGCCCCGCACATGCCGCCGTTATCCTCCTGCAGATTCAGGACCAGGGCCTGCTTGAACTTTGCGCCTTCGCGCACATAAAAGAAGGCCGCCTCTGACGTCTGGCCCTGGGCGGTAAAAGCGGAATTCACCACCAGCGCGAAACGCTCCGTACCCACTTGCTCCAGCTTGAATGTGCCCGGCGCGCCCCACGCGCCAGAGGTTGTCAGCGCACTCTCGGTGGCCTCGATCTCCCACTTGCCGGCCCCTTGGGAAAACACCGCCACGCTGACCAGCGGCGAGCAGCCGTGGCAGTCGAAATTGCGCGGCACGCTCCAGGTGACGAACAGCAGCTTTTTGTTTCCCCCTTCCTGGAAGGGAAAGGCGCCGCCCATGCGCGAAATCAACGGTCCAGCGTTGAGACCCATCATTTCCAGCGCGGCTTTCGTGGGCTTGATCCACTGGCTGGTTTTCGTCCGCGCGTCATAGTTGCCATACATCTGCTGCATGATCACAGCTTCGCCCTGGGCCCTCGCCGCGGCTCGCTGTGCAGGGGCACGCTTGCTACCCTGGGCCAGAGAGCTCGGGGAAAACACGACAGGCAGCACCAGCAAAAGAGCAAACGCGCGAAGCCTCATGGTCAGTTTCATGTTTCCTTTCGGTCGAAAAACAGGGAAAAGGAAATTATTTTGCGGTCAAACATGGCCGCAGAATCTATCACATGTGGTGGTTTCGGCGGAAGAGTTTGTCCTGTTTCGTTTCCAGGTACAGCGCAGAACTTAGGTCAAGACCTTTGCCAGCGTTCCCGCGGCAATCATCTCCGCCACGCGGTTGAAGTCTTCCGCCAAAGCTCGGTCGGTCTCCATGGCCGGACACACGGCGCGGATGGCGGCGTGCGCCGCCTGGCCACGCTTTCCGGTGGCAAGCGGAGCGAGAAAATCCAGCGCCTGGGCAGCGGCGATGGCTTCGATGGCCAGCACGTGGCGCGTGTTGGCCACCGTGCGTTTCAGCTTGAGCGCCGCCGTCATGCCCATGGAAACGTAGTCTTCCTTGTTGCCTGAAGTGGTGATGGAATCCACCGACGCGGGATGCGCCAGCACCTTGTTTTCGCTGGCCAGGGCGGCGGCCGTCACCTGCGCCATCATGAAGCCGGAGTTCAGTCCTGCGCCGGCGGCCAGAAACGGCGGCAGGCCCTCGTTGAGGGTTGGGTTCACCAGCCGCTCCACCCGCCGCTCCGAGATTCCCGCCAGCGCCGCCAGGGCAATCGCCAGATAGTCGAGCGCGAAGGCCACGGGCTGCCCGTGGAAGTTGCCGCCGGAGAGGACGTCTCCGCCCCCGTCTTTCGCGGGAAAGACCAGCGGGTTATCCACGGCGGAGTTCATCTCTGTTTCCAGGACCTGGCGGCAGAAGGTGAGCGTATCGCGCACGGCGCCGTGTACCTGCGGCATGCAGCGCAGGGAATACGCATCCTGCACGCGGCCGCAGGCACGGTGCGATTCCCGGATCTGGCTGCCCTCCAGCATCCGGCGCAGGTTCTCGGCTACGCGCTGCTGTCCCTGGTGCGGCCGGGCGGTGTGGATGCGCGCGTCAAAGGCGACGTCGGTGCCGCGCAGCGCATCCAGCGACATGGCGCCGACGACGTCGGCGGTATCGGCCATCACCTCGGCCTCCATGTGCGCCAGCACGCCCACGGCCAGCATGCCCTGCGTGCCGTTGATCAGGGAGATGGCCTCCTTGGCTTCGAGCACCAGCGTCTGAATATCTGCGCCGCGCATGGCCTCGGCGCCCGCCAACCGCTTTCCCTCGTGCCAGGCTTCGCCTTCGCCAATCAGCACCAGCGAAAGATGCGCCAGGGGCGCCAGGTCTCCGCTCGCGCCCACGCTGCCTTGTGAGGGCACCACGGGATGCACGCCGCGGTTCAACATCTCGCACAAAGTGTCAATCACCAGCGGCCGCACGCCGGAAAATCCTTTGGCCAGGGAGTTAGCGCGCAGCAGCATCATGGCGCGAGTCTCCGGTTCCGAAAGCGGATCTCCTACTCCCGCCGAGTGCGAGCGCAGCAGGTTGACCTGCAACTCGCGATTCTGCTCAGGCGCGATGCGCACGTCGCTCAGTTTGCCCACGCCGGTGGTGATGGCGTAGGCCACGCGGTCGCCTGTTACCAGATCTTCCACCACCTCCCGGGCGCGCTCCACGCGGGAGCGCGCGTCGGGCTCGAGCAGCACCGGCCGCCGCTCGCGCACCACGTCGCGCAGCTCGTCGAGCGTCAGGTCGTTGCCGTTGATGTGCAGAGCTTTCATGGTTCTTGCTGCCTAGCGGCCGGCCGCCACTACAAATGCAGCGCGATATTTTTCCGGCAAGTCGCGCTTTTTCATGTTTCCGTCCACCACGATGTGCGTGGTCTCGCCCTCGGCCAGCAGCTCGCGGTCTGCAGCGCGCAGGATTTCGTAACCAAAATGCAGCAGGGAACCACGCACGTTCTTCAAGCAGGTGCGCACCAGGATTTCCTCGTCGTAACGCGCCGGAGCCTTGTAGCGGCAGCGCACGTCGGCGACGGCGATATGGCAATCGTCCTTCTCTTCCATCTCGCGATAGGTGAATCCCAGGTGGCGCAGCAGCTCCACCCGCCCCACCTCGAACCAGATGATGAAGTTGGAGTGGTAAACCACGCCCATCTGATCGGTTTCCACGTAGCGCACGCGCACTCGCGTCTCATGCACTATGGCGCCGCGGTGAGCGGCGGTCTCGGCCGGTCGGGCAAGCTCGGCCATCACTTGCCGCTCCACTTCGGCTTGCGCTTTTCGAGGAACGCGGTCACGCCTTCGCGGAAGTCGTCCGTGGCGCGGATGCGCGCGTTCTCATCCACGGCGGACTTGATGCGATCGTCCAGCTCCTGCCGGGAGAACGCCGACAGAAGCGACTTGGTGGCGGCGAGCGATGCCGGGCTGTTGGCCATCAGGCTGGCCGCCAGTTCGCGTGCTCGCTCGACCAGCCGAGCCGGCTCTACGACCTCGCTCACCAAGCCCAGCCGCAAAGCTTCGTCCGCATCCAGGATGCGGCCCGTGAGCAGCAGGTCGCGGGCGCGCTTCTCTCCCACCTGCCGCAGCAGAAACGTGGAAACGATGGCCGGCATGAACCCAATGCGCACTTCTGTGTACCCGAACCTGGCTTCGCGCGACGCCAGCGTGAAATCGCACAGAGTAGCCAGCCCGCACCCCCCGCCCACGGCGGCGCCGTTGACCGCCGCGATTGTGGGCTTGGGAAAGTCGTACAGGCTGCGGAACAGGCGCGCCATGGTTTCCGAGTCTTCCAGGTTCTGCGCCAGCGTACGGCCGGTGATGGAGCGCAGGTTGTCCAGGTCCATGCCGGAACAGAACGAAGAGCCCGCCCCCGTCAGAATCAGTATCTGCGCCGCCGACTGTTCCACCTCCGCCAGCGCCGCGAGCAGTTCCTCAATCAGCTCGTAGCTGATGGCGTTGCGCTTGTCCGGACGATTCAGCGTGATGGTGGCGACGCCGCCGGATTCCGCGAGTGCAATGGTTTTTCTTTGCATGACGTTGTTTTCTAGTGGCGCATCTGCGCCTGATATCGGGTTCCGATTTCGGCCGACATCTTCAGTAGCGTCTCCAGCGGCTTGGCCGGCGGCAGCCGCGCTTCGCGCTGCGCCAGCGCCTCCAGCACCCGTTCCGTGGGAATGTTGCCCACCAGAAGGTCCTGCGCAAAAGGACATCCGCCCAGTCCGCCCAGCGCGCAGTCAAAGCGGCGGCAGCCGGCATCATACGCCGCCAGTACTTTCTCCGCCGCCGATTCCGGCCGGCTGTGCAGATGCACTCCCACCTCGGCAGAGCGAAACTGCGCCATCACGGCCGCCACCACCTCGCCCACGTGGCCGGGAGTGGCGAGACCGACGGTGTCGGCCAGCGACACGGCACGGACGCCGATCTCCAGAAGATTGCGCACCGCTTCCACGACTTCTTCCACGTTCCACGGGTCGCCGTAGGGGTTGCCGAATGCCATGGAGAGGTAGCCCACCGTGTCCAGTCCCGCGCTGTCCGCCTGCTGCTTGATTCGTTCCAGAACCTCAAAAGCTTCCTCCAGCGTTTGCTGCTGATTCTTCTCCAGGAACGCGGGTGAAACCGAATAGGGAAAGCCCACAGTGCGCACGGCCTCGGTGGCAATGGCGCGCTCCACGCCCTTTTCGTTGACCACGATGCCGATGATTTCCACATCATCCGGCGGATCCAGTTCGCGCAGCACGTCTTCCGAATCCGCCATCTGCGGTACCGCTTTGGGAGAAACAAACGAGACCGCGTCAATGTGCTTGAAGCCCGCTCCCACCAGCGCGCGCAGGTATGCGGTCTTGACGCCCGTCGGGATCTGTCCCGGCAGTCCCTGCCAGGCATCACGCGGACACTCGATGAGTTTGACCGCCATCACGATTCCCGGGCACTCACGTCTGCAGCACTCCCACCTTGAACTCCGCCACGTCCGGGTTCAGCGCAGCCGCTTCCAGCGCAATGGTAATGGCCTGGCGCGTCTCCACCGGATCGATGATCCTGTCGATCCACAATCGCGCCGCGCCGTAGCGCGGATCGGTTTGCTCGTCGTACGTCTGCTTGACGGACTGAAAAAGTTCTTCCCGCTCCTCCGCGCTCAGCTTCTTGCCGCCGCGCTCCAGTTGCTTCACCTTGATTTCCACCAGCGTGCCCGCAGCCTGGTCGCCCCCCATCACGGCATAGCGCGCCGTAGGCCAGGCAAAGACGAAGCGCGGGTCGTAGGCCTTGCCGCACATGGCATAGTGTCCGGCGCCGAACGAACCGCCCACAATCACCGTGATCTTGGGCACCACCGAATTCGCCACCGCATTCACCATCTTGGCGCCGGCGCGGATGATGCCGCTCCACTCCGCATCCCGCCCCACCATGAAGCCGTTGACGTCGTGCAGAAACACCAGCGGAATCAGGTTCTGGTTGCAATCCATGATGAAGCGCGCAGCTTTTTCTGCCGACTCGGTGTACACCACGCCGCCAAACTCCACGCGTTTCTGCCCGCTGTGATCGATCTGCGTCACGTGCGTCTTCTGGTTGGCCACCAGGCCCACGGCGAACCCTCCGAGGCGCGCGTAGCCGCACAGCACCGTCTCGCCGTAGTCGGACTTGTACTCGTCGAAGCGGCTGCCGTCCACCAGGCGCGCAATCACTTCCTTCATGTCGTACTGCCGCGCCGGGTCGGCCTCGAAGATGCCGTACAGTTCCTCGATGGCGAAGGCCGGAGGCTCGGGCTTGCGCCGGTCATAGGGAGACGACCGCCGGTAGCCCATCTTGTCCACCAGCGAGCGGATGCGCACCAGGCAGGCCTCGTCGGTGGGCTCGCGAAAATCAACGGTGCCGCTGATTTCGGCGTGCACGCGCGCGCCGCCCAGTTCTTCCGCCGAAACTTTCTGCCCGATGGCCGCCTGCACCAGCGCCGGTCCCGCCAGGAACAGCCCGCTGCCCTCGGTCATCAGGATGTGGTCGCACATCACCGGCAGATAGGCGCCTCCCGCCACGCACATTCCCATGATGGCGGTGATCTGGGGAATGCCCATGGCCGACATCACGGCGTTGTTGCGGAAGACGCGCCCGAAGTCGTCCGTGTCCGGAAAGACGTCTTCCTGCAGCGGCAGGAAGACGCCCGCGGAGTCCACTAGGTAAATCGTGGGAATGCGATTCTCCATGGCGATGTTCTGTGCCCGGATGACTTTCTTCGCGGTCATGGGGAAAAAGGCGCCCGCCTTGACCGTGGCGTCGTTCACAATCAGCATCATCAGGCGGCCTTCCACCCGGCCCAGGCCGGTCACCACACCGGCCGCCGGCGCGCCGCCCCACTCTTCATACATCCCGTACGCGGCAAGGAGTCCAAGCTCGAACAGCTCCGTTCCCGGATCGAGCAACAACGCAATCCGCTCTCGTGCGGTTAGCCGTCCTTTCTGGTGCTGTTTTTCGACGGCTTCCGCGCCTCCGCCTTCGCGAATGTGCTCCTCCTGGTTGTGCATCGCGGCCACTACTTCGGCCATGGAGCGCATGTTCTTCTCAAAGCGCTCTGAGGTCGCATCGACGCGGGTCGAGAGGGCGCCAGACTGAGGTGATGTTCGCTTGGAACGGCTAGCCATAGGGCGTTGTGCGGAAACCGTTTACGGTATACCAGCCGCTGGAAGCGAAGCAAACGCGGCGAGCGGGGCGGAACGGCGACCCGAGGACTGTACGGGAGAAGCTGCCAGCTGAGGATGTGGGCGGAATGCCGGGCGCTACGCTACCCCGCCGGAACCCCGCGCGGCTTCACGT
>CAYRII010000080.1:0-10470 GCA_964424245.1 uncultured Terriglobales bacterium
CCTGTTCTTCCTGCCGGTAGCGCTGGTCACGCTGCTGTTCGCCAAGGAGATGGACAGCGGCATGATTACGCCCTCCTGGGGAGTGGCGGGCGTGGCCATCTTCCTGCTGGCGCTGTGGGCGGGAGAACGCAGCTACCGGCTCACCGGCCTGAGCCTGCTGCTGCTATGCGTCGCGAAAATCGTGGTGGTGGACGTTTGGGGAATGGGCTGGCGCGAGAAGACCATCACCGCCGTGGTGCTGGGGCTGGCGCTGCTGGTGGTCTCGTTCCTCTACAACCGCTATCGCGACACCATCCGGCAATACATATGAAGCGCTGGGCCGTACTGATCGTGGTGATGGTGGCTGCCCTGGGAGCCATCGTGGTGAGCGAGCGGCGTAAGGCGGAGGCGCCGGTGAGTCCTACCGCAGTGCTGACCATGGCGGCAGACGTGCAGCGCGAAGTGAGCCGGCTGCCGGCCGCCGCCACCCGCATCTCCGAAACGGAGGAAATCCAGATTGGCGACGCCCTGGCGGGGCGGGTCGCCATGATGTTGCCCCTCGGCCAGCAGGATGCGGACGCGGTAGTGGTGGAAGCCTATATCCAGAAAATTGGCGCGCACGTGGCGGCGCGCGCTGAACGCAAGCTGCCCTACCGCTTTCACTACGTACCCGATCCCCACTTCGTGAACGCCTTCGCGCTGCCCGGCGGCCATGTCTTCATCGGACGGGGCCTGATCGACCTGATGGATTCGGAAGACCAACTGGCCGCCGTGCTGGGCCACGAAGTGGAGCACATTGACCGCCGGCACTGCGTCGAGCGGGTGCAGATCGAGGCCCAGATGCGCAAGCTGCCGCTGGGCGTGATTGGCGCCCTGGCGCAGATTCCGGTGGAGGTCTTCCAGGCCGGCTACACCAAGAACCAGGAACTGGAAGCGGACAGCGAAGGCACCAAGCTGGCGGTGCGGGCCGGCTACTCCTACCAGGGCGCGGTGGGCTTGTTTGAAGCCATGGAGGCGAAGTTCGGAGGCGCGCCGCCGGCGCCGCAGCGGAAGTCGTTGCGCCGGGAAATTGGCAAGCTGGCGGTGCAGACGGTGACGGGATACTTTCAGTCGCATCCACCGGCGGCAGACCGCATTCGGCAGGTCCGCCAGACAGCCGAGCGCGAGGGCTGGAAGCCGCGGAGTGAGCGGCCGCTGCCGCAGCCGATTGCGATGCGCGTAAAAGGGAGGCCCGCGGACGCGGCAGCGGCACCGGCGCCTCGCTAGTCGGAACTCTTGGCGGCTAACGAGGCCGGCGAAAGTAAAGTAATGTCCGATGGGGTGCTGCTCGCTACGCTTTCGAGGGTTGTCATTCCGAGCGCAGCGAGGAATCTGCTTTTTCTGCTCGCAGGGGTCACGCCGACGGAGAAGGAACAGCAGATTCCTCGCGGCCTGAAGGCGGCTCGGAATGACAATGCAACGCAATGAGGCTTGCAGTGCGCCTGAAGGCGCGCCCTTTCAAAGCTGAGCCTGCAACGGCAGTCGATCCGCAGCCCTAAGCCCGCATGCCTTTCAAGACCACGGCCAGTACCAGCGCGGCAGTGAGAATGCCGGGATTGCGCTCCGACCAGGGACCTTCTGGATATTGAAAAGAGACACCTGGGCGTATACTCGCTCGCACCTCAAGCCAGGGTGAAGCTATGACCTCGGCGAGCATGAAGCAAAGAGTGGCCGTGTTGCTGGTGCTGCTGCTGCTGGCAGCCTGTGCCGCGGCGGCGCAGGAAACCGATTGGGAAAAGTTGGTGGATGCGGCTGTCCGAGCGTACCAGGAGGGCCGCTACGCCGAGGCGGAGCAACAACTCAAGGCAGCCCTCGTGGAGGCGGAGAAGTTTGGGCCTAATGACCCGCGTCTGGCTACGAGCCTGAACAATCTGGCCGAGCTGTACCGGGCCCAAGCAAAATATGAGGCGGCCGAGCCGCTCTTCCGGCGTTCGCTGGCGATAGATGAGAAGGTGCTGGGCCCGGAGCACCCGGACGTGGCCACCAGCCTGAACAATCTGGCTGCGCTCTACTACGGGCAAGGCAAGTACGAAGCGGTCGAGCCGCTCTACCGGCGCGCGCTGATGATCCGGGAGAAGGCGCTGGGGACGGAGCACCCGGATGTGGCCACCAGCCTGAACAACCTGGCGGAGCTGTATCACACCCAAGGTAAGTACGAGGCGGCCGAGCCGCTCTACCAGCGCTCGCTGGCGATCCGGGAAAAGGCGCTGGGGCCGGAGCACCCGGATGTGGCCAGCAGCCTGAACAATCTGGGTTTGCTCTACAAGACGCAAGGGAAGTACGAGGCGGCCGAGCCGTTATTTCGGCGCTCGCTGGCGATCCGGGAGAAGGCGCTAGGGCCGGAGCACCCCAACGTGGCCAGCAGCCTGAACAATCTGGCTGCGCTCTACCGGGCGCAAGGCAAGTACGAGGCGGCCGAGCCGCTCTACCAGCGCTCACTGGCGATCCGGGAAAAGGCGCTGGGGCCGGAGCACCCGGACGTGGCCATCAGCCTGAACAATTTGGCGGCGCTCTACGATGACCAAGGGAAGTACGAGGCAGCCGAGCCGCTCTACCGGCGTTCGCTGGCGATCTGGGAAAAGGCGCTAGGAGCGGAACACCCCAACGTGGCCGCGAGCCTGAACAATCTGGCTGAGCTCTATCGGGCGCAAGGGAAGTACGAGGCGGCCGAGCCGCTCTACCAGCGCTCCCTGGCGATCAAGGAGAAGGCGCTGGGACCGGAGCACCCGGATGTGGCCACCAGCCTGAACAATCTGGCGGGGCTCTACTGGGCGCAAGGGAAGTACGAGGCGGTCGAGCCGCTCCTTCGGCGTTCGCTCGCGATCTTTGAGAAGGCGCTGGGGCCGGAGCACCCCAACGTGGCCACGGTGCTGGAAGGCTACGCTTCTCTGCTCCGAAAAACAGATCGGCAAGCCGAGGCAGAAAAGCTCGAGGCGCGTGCCAAGGCCATCCGCGACAAGCAGACGACCCATGCCAAAAGCCCCATCCTGTGGACCGCGCTCATCCTCGCGGTGGCCGGCCTTGCGGCCGTGGCCCTCAAGGGCCTGAGGGCCTGGCTTCGGCTAACTGTTGCGTGATCGTAGCTCAAATCCGGCCCGCGGAGTTCAGGAGAATCGCCCTTGTTCCGTTTGTGGAAACAGGGGGCGCTTCGCCCTGCGGGCTGCGCGCGGGCCGACGGCAGTGAGGAAGGCGCTTTTTCTCCACCTTACCCAGGGCTCTCGCCCTGGGCTAACTCAAATGCCGCCCCTGCGGGGCTGGACTTGTTGCGCTGCACAAGCCCGTGGCTAAAGCCACGTTCTGGAGGGGCGGATACGCGGGGCGCTTCGCGCCCCGGCCGCTTCGCGCCCCGGCCTGAAGGCCGGGGTCTACCAGGCCGGGCCTACCAGGCCGGGGTCTACCTGGCCGGGGTCTACCAAGGCCCGCTCTTCCACCGGATGGTTGCGAACGAGACGCCCGCGCTACCTAGCCCAGTTCCGCTCTCTGACAATCAGGGTTAATCCGCGTTGCTCGGCGGCGAAATGCCGGCTAGCTTTTCAGGCTGCGCCAGGCGATGCCGCCCAGGCCCGCGATGGCTGCCAGCATGGCAATCCACAAGACTTCGGGATGGCGTTCCGACCAGGGCCGGGTATCCGGGCGGCCGGTGTAGGCGGCGTTCTGCGTCACGGGGCCCAGTGCGGCCGCCGGGGCGGACGCGTCCACGCGGAAAAACTTGGCGTAGTCGTAGACCGGGGCGGAGAGCTTGGGATCTCCGTAATAGAGCTTGAAGCGCGTCTTCCCTGCCGGATTGAAGTAAACGCGACGCTCCACGGCAAAGCTTTTCACCGCGCGCAGGCGCAGCGGGGGGTCGTCGCCGTTTTCGATTACCACGCGGAAGCTGCGGGAGCGCACCCCGCTGAGCGGGACGGCAAAGGTTTCCGAATCCACGACCCGGGCGGCGCGGTGGACCTTGACGCGGCTGACGGCGCCCGTGGCCACCTGGCGCCCGTCGGCATCGAACACCTTGAACTCGCGGCGAAAGTTCACCTCAGCCGGGTCCACGTCAAACTCAATGCGTTCCAGAGGAACGTTCGGCGGCGAGTCCCAGGCGGCAACCGTGGTCCGCCCTTCCTGCTTCATTTCGCTGACGGAGCGGATGGCGGTCCAGGCGCCCTGCTTTTCCTCGAAGCTGGCCACCGAGGCCCCCAGGATGTCCTCCGGCGCCACCGCCCCGGCAATGGTCACGCGCAGGTAGCGAAAGCGCGAGTCGGGAAGACGCAGAGTGGAGTTCGAGCCCAGCTTTTCGCGGGTGAAGTCGTAGAGCGTCACCGCCGCCAGCCGCACCCAGCGTGCCTGGTGCAGGTCGTCCTGCCCCTCGACGGTGGCGCGGGCGATGAAGTCGCGCGTTTTCAGCTTCAGGGTCACGCGGTTGTATTCCGACACGCTGCTGACGTCGAGGACAAACTGCGTATCGCCGCCCAGCGTGCCCGGCTGCAGAATCTTGACTTCGCTTTCGGCCACGCGCGTTGCGGGCTGCTGCGCGGTCAGCGCGTACGGAATTTCCGCGCCGTCTGCGGCGTAAAGGCGAAGGTCGGCCAGGTCATGGCGCGCCGCGCTCCATACTTCGTTGTCCACAACCACATAGGCCTGCTGGCCGGGTGAGGCCACGGTGACTTCGCGTACGTCGGTGAAATAGGGCACCGCCGCCTGCGGGGCGGACGACAGGAGCCACAGCGCCAGAAGCGAAATAGAAGTGATGGCTTTCATGCCGGCGGAGGATTCCCTTCTGCGCCTTGCGCGGCATCACCTTCCGGCCCGCGACGGGAAAGTTGTAACCAATCCCGTTGATAGACGTACGAGACGCCCAGCAGAATGACGCCCAAGGCGATGAAGCTCACAATGCGGTAGCCGCGATCCAGTTGTGAAACATCATAAGTGAACACCTTGACCACGGTGACCGCCATCAACAGCAGCGCCTGCCAGCGCAGAAACGCGGAGCGCTTCCAGAACCCCGCTGCCATCAGCCCCGCGCCGTACACCATCCACACCGCGGAGTGGGTGAATTCACGGGCGATGGCCAGGTTATATCCAGGATATGGTCCAGAGCCGGGAGCAAGGGCGGCTTCACTCATGCGCTGGCTGAAGAAATCGGAGACCTCGTGGTGGAGGGCCACCAGCGCGAGCAGGTTGATTGCCACCAGGGGCACAGCCACTCCCAGTCCTTCGTCGCCGCGCCTTCGGTTCAGGATCGCGATTCCGGCGAGCACGGCAATGGCGACGCCGTAGGTGGCAAAGCGCCAGTTGAAGAGAAGATGCTGGGAATAGAAATTATCGATCGCCAGCAGCCGGAAGACCCCCAGCGCCAGAGCGGCGATGGAAAGGTTGCGCAGGAACACGCTCTTGCCGCGATCCGCAATCCACAGCAGCACACCGGCCTCGACAAACCAGCCGATGGTGATCCAGTGGTGATCCAGCTTCAAGGGGATGGCGATGGTGAGAAATCCCACCGCCAGGGCGGCGTGCAGCATGGAAATCAGCGGCGCCGGGGCTCCCTCGGCTTCCACCTGGCGCCGCAGGTGGCGGGCCAGCACGAGGTAGATGGCTGCCAGACCGACGGCAATCCAGGCGATGGGAGAAGAGGACTTGTATTCCAGCAAGTCGTAGGCTGCCAGAAAGTAGGCGCTGGCGTTCAGCAATGTGATGACGGTTAGAGTCCCTGAGGCCGGGACGCCCGCCGCTCTTTCCTCTTTGGACGGCGCGGGCTGCACCAGGGGAGCCGCGGCGAAGATCAGGAAAAACAGCGTGGTGAAAAACAGCGCGAGCCCGAGCTGGTCGGGAGTGTAGTACTGGGAGTTCCAGCCGACGTACAACACCAGCGTGCCCAGGAAGCTGCCTGCGAGCAGACGCTGCCACGGCCGGTAGGCGATGAGCACGACGGTGGCTGCGTCGAGCAAGGCCACGTAGCTGAACAACTCCAGCGGGCGATTCTGGCCGGTGGAGAGCAACAACGGAGTGGCAAAGCCGCCCGCCAGGGCGAAGGCGGCGAGCAACTGCGCGTCCTGGCGCAACGCCAGAGTGGCCGTTGACGCCGTGACCAGCACCATGGCTACAAACGCCACCGCAGCCGGTACCAGGTGATAGAGCTGGAACGAGGCCCAGAGCGAAAGGTAGAGCACACCGATGCCCACCGCTTTGAGGGAGAGGGAAAATCTCTGGTGGCCGCGGCGGCGGAAGCCTTCGCTCCAGACGAGGACGCCAATGCCCGCCAACAGCCCGATGGCCACGCGGCCAGCCTCCCCAATCCAGTCGTTCTCGAAGGCGTACTTCAGGAAGTAGGAGACGCCGATCAGCACCGCGACGATACCGATGCGGTTGAGCCACTGCGCGCCGATCTTCGATTCCAGACTTTCCGGCCTGGCAACCGGTGCGGGGCCCGGCTTGGCGACAGGCGGTGGCGTGGACTGCGGAACGGGTATTGCCGGGGTTGCGGGCTGTGCCGGCTCCCGCGGAGGAGGCATGAGGCCGAGGCCCGCCGCCTGCTCCAGGCGGTAGATGCGCGCCGTCAGCGCCGCCACTCTGGCCCTAAGTTCTTCCAGTTCGTCTTTAGGGTTGGCCATGGCGCGTACCTTACCGCCTCCCCGAACGGCGCGCAATCAGATTTGTGACACTGCCGGGGAGTATCACAGACACGGGCTGCTGAAACCGGAACGTTATTCAGGCAACCGCATTTCTGGGCGCGAAGTGGATTGGCATCCGCGGCGGTGGGGGGCAGCACACGTTCCTGAATTGCTGTGGCCGGCGCAAGGCCTGCCGGCTGTCCCTTGCTGTTAGGCGACATCCAACGGCAAAAGGTCTTGCCTCAGGGCGCAGGTTGGATCTCCAACCCCAGGGGTTCGAGTTCGCTGCCGATGACTTTTTCGTCGCCCACGGCCACGATGGCCATACGCGAGAGCGGGAAGTACTTGCGCCCCGCTGCGGATACGTCTTCAGCGGTGACCTGCTGGATGGCGGCGTTCTCGCTTCCGATGTGCCCTGGAGGCAGGCCGTCCACCCAGATCAGCGCCAGCTCGCGTGCCACGGCGCCACGCGATTGCAGGCTGATAGCGGCGCTGCCCACCAGATAACGCTGCGCGCGCAGCAACTCCTCTGCGGTGGGCGCGGTGGTGGCCATGCGGTTCAGTTCGTAGCCAATCTCGTTGAGCGCAGCGCCGGTCACCTGGTTGCGCACATCGGCAATGGTGCGCAGCAAGCCGGCCGCGGTGCGCGCCTGGATGCTGGAACCGGGTGAGTAGGTGTATCCCTTCTCCTCGCGGATGTTGCTCACCAGGCGCGAGGTGAATGTGCCGCCATAGATGGCGTTGGCCACGCGCGCGGCGGCGTACTCCGCGTTGCTGCGGCGGGGCGCCAACGCACCCAGGCTGATGGTGGTCTGCACCGAGCCCTCGCGCGCTACAGCGAACACGGCACGGTAGCGGCCGGCAGCGGGCTCTGTCACAGCGGATACCGGTGCCGAGGCCGGAGCCCTCCACTTGCCGAAGTGGGTCTCTGCCAGTGCCGCGATCTTGTCCACATCGAAATCGCCAACCGCCACCAGCACGGCGCCATCCGACCTGAAGCGGCGAGCAAACTCCCGGCGCAGTTCTGCGACGGTCGTTGCCGCGATGGATTCCTGCGTCGGCGCTATGATGCTATAGGGATGCGGCCCAAAGGCAAGGCGGGCCAGGGCACGGGCCGCCTGGAAGCGCGGCTGCGCCTCCTGGGCGCGCAGCGAATCCGCCAGGTTGCGACGGGCCAGTTCAACCTCAGATTCGGGAAAGGAGGCGTGCTGCGCCACGTCAGCCAGCACGCTGAGCCCGGAGCCAAGCCCGGAGGAGAGCACCGAGACTGTGAGCGCAAGAGAATCGGCGCGCGCCGTGGCTTCGAGGTCGCCGCCCACAGCCTGCAACTCTTCCGCGATCTGCCGGGCGGTGCGCGATGCGGTGCCTTGATCGACAGTCTCTGTTAGAAAATCCGCAAGACCCGGCCTGTCTGCCGGGTCGGCGACCATGCCGCCCTGGACAGCCAGGGCCAGCGCTACCTTGGGAAAACCGGGCCGGGGCACGAGCCAGAGCGTGAGGCCGTTGCCAAGCTTGCGCACCGTCACCTGAGGAGCGGTAAAGGGCTTGAGCTCGCCATACGGTGGAAGGTCTTTGGGCAGGGGCTTTTCCTTCTCCGCGGCCAACGCAGGCAACGCAACCAGCGCGAGGAACAGCAGGCAGAGCACTTTTCGGCGCAGCATCAGAAACCTCCCTGTTCGGTGGGTTGACCCTCTTTGGCGGGTGCGGGAACCCTGATCAGGATCGTGCGATTGTCGGGAACCAGGTACTTGCGGACAAAGGCCCGCACCTCGTCTGCGGTTACGGTGGACAACTCGGCGGGGATGCGGTTGACGCGCTCGGGCGAACCGTCGAACAAGGTCGCATTGGCCAGAGTGATGGCCCGCTGCACGGGAATCTCCAGCTGGGCGTACCAATCGGAGCGCATTTTGCCGACGACGCGCTCCAGCTCAGCGGTCTCCGGCCCTTTCTCGCCCAATTCCGAAAGGACGGCATCAAAGGCCGCCAGCAGATCCTCGGCTTTGACTTCGTTGGGAAAATCCATCCGGGAAGTCATCAGCGTGGGACCCTTGGTATCGAAAGGGTTGCCATCCGGCCAATTGAGTCCGCCGCCGACTTCGATGGCCAGCTTCTTTTCCTTCACCAGGGCCTGGTACAGGCGCGAGGCCTGGCCGTTGTGCAACAGGTCCCCGACGACGGCGCCCACAACCGTGTCGCGGGAGTCGCGTGGAGGCATGCGGTAGCCGATGGCCACGGCGGGAATGCGTGCCAGGGCATCCGGCTGCACTTCGCGCCGCTCGGCCGTCTGCAGCCCTTCGGAGACGTCGGGAGCCGCAGGTACCGCGCGCGCTGCAATGCCGCCGAAGTATTTCTCGACGCGCGCGAACACATCTTCCGCGTCCACGTCGCCGGCAATGGCGAGCACGGCGTTGCTGGGCGAGTAGTACTGGTGGAAGAACGTGCGCACATCCTCGATGCTGGCCGCATCCAGGTCCTTGAACTCGCCGTAGGAGTTGTGGTTGTTCGGGTATTTGTCGAACGCCTTCATGCGCAGATCCAGCCATTCGAAACCGCCGTAAGGCTGGTTCAAAACGTTGACCCGCACCTCCTCCTGCACCACGTCGCGCTGGTTGTTCAGGTTTTCCACCGAGAAGTCCAAATCGGTCAGGCGGTCCGCTTCCAGCCAGAGGACCGCATCCAGCGCGGAGACAGGGGCGGTTTCGAGATAGACCGTGGAGTCATTGGCGGTGAAGCCGTTGTTCCAGCCGCCGCCGCCTTCGATCACGCGGTCAAAGGTTCCCTTGGGCGCATTGGGAGTGCCCTCGAACAAAACGTGCTCGAACAGGTGGGCGAATCCGGAGCGGCCCTCGGGCTCCAGCCGCGAGCCGATTCCGTAGGCAATCGCCAGGCCGAAGGTAGGAGCGGAGTGGTCTTCGGAGACCACAACCGTCAGGCCGTTCTTGAGTTTCCTGGTGACGGCCGGCACCTGCCAGTCGGCGGCAACGGCAACTGTGCCTGACCATAGAACGCAGACCAGAATGCATCTCTTGCTGAATTTCATGATTCCTCTTCCCCTATCGGGCTGTGCAATCAACTCCAAGATCGAGTGCGAACCGTGCAGAGTCGGCCGTATGTTCAAGTTCGTTGGACGCCAAGCCGGGACAATGGTCACCGCCGCGGGGCAAACGGCCGCGCGGCCACAACACCCTTCCCTTCCTCGATGGTCACCGTCTGACCCGCGGCCACGGTTTTGATGCGGTCGACTTGTCCGCTGGGCCAGCGAACCGCCACCTCATCCGCCTGCGAGTGCAGACCCAATCCGAACGTGAGCACCTGCTCGCTCTGGGAGAGGTAGCTGGAGCCGCTGCGCAGCACCTGCTGCTGCCTGGCGTCGCCAGAATACACGAACACCACAGCACCCAAGCCGTCTATGGCCACCTGGTTCTTTGCTCCTCCTTCGTGGTAGCGGTGCTGGTGGCCTCCTGAAGTTAGTTCCCGCGCCGGAGGCTCCGGCGCAATGGTTCCCGCAAGAACAGTCGCGACAGCGCGTCCCACGTGTGCCCGAGAAGGCGACCTGGGATAGCCGCCAGGCCAGCCGCAAACGTTCCCCCCCTCAATTTTTTCTCAAGGCCCGGAGCTGTTAGGGTGGCAGGCCGACGCGCCGCACAAGGTCAGCAAAACGGGAGTCGGAGCGCAAGCTTTCGAGCAGGGGATGGGTTTTGAGGTAGACAAGGCTGTCGTCATGCTCCTCGTAGGCCTTCTCCAGCCACGCGAAGGCCTGCTCCTTGTCGCCGAGCCGCGTGTAATGCCCTGCCATTACCATCGGCCAAACCCGCTTCTTCTCACGTAACTTATCCTTTTCGAGGGCGAGCGCCTTCTC
>CAYRII010000081.1:0-10403 GCA_964424245.1 uncultured Terriglobales bacterium
AACCGAGGTGAGCATCTTGATGGCGACGGTGCGGCCCAAGTCCTTGTCGCTGGCCTTGTAGACCACGCCCATGCCGCCGGAACCTATCTGGCCGTCGATGCGGTAGTTGCCGAGGGATTCGCCAATCATGGTGGCGTCAGTTCCTGTCTCCAACGTACGGATTCATCCTGCACAAGGATAGGCCTTTCCCGGCTTCCTTCCTATGGCTGCTTGGTGACACGGAGGTAGCACTCTGGTGGCGTTACCTCACGTTACCTTGAATCCCCCCAGAAAAAGCATGCGGCAAGTGAGCGCAGAAGAGTTGGATGCAATGCCGGTGGCATCTTCAGTCGGCACGAACACTAACCTTCTGCCTGCGCAGTGTCAAGTTTGAAAGCGGTCGCAAGTCAGGAATTGAAGATGCCGAAATCCAGTTTCTCGACCTGCGGCGGGCGCGGGAATCCGGCGCGCAGAGGGTGAGCCGCTTGCCGTTACCGGGCGCGGCTTGCCCACCGCTATACTGGAGCGTTCATTTGCCATGGCGATTACGCTGGAACAAATCGTTGCCCGGACGCGGGAGCGGGTGGCGCAGGCGCGCCAGTCTGCGGACCGGGAGGCGCTGGCGGCCCAGGCGCAGCGGCACGGAGTTCGCGGCTTCCGGCGCGCGCTGGAGCGCCGCCAGAGCAGCGGACCGGCCATCATCGCGGAGCTGAAGCAGGCCTCTCCCTCGCGCGGCACGCTGCGCGGCAGCTTTCATGTAGCCAGCCTGGCCTTGCAATTCGAAGGGGCCGGAGCCGCCGCGCTCTCCGTGCTGACCGAGGAGGAGCTTTTCTCCGGGTCGCTGGCCAACCTGGTGGAGGCCTCCGCCGCCTGCGCCCTTCCCTGCTTGCGCAAGGACTTCCTGGTGGACGAGTTGCAGCTGGTGGAGGCGCGCGCCAACCGCGCCGATGCGGTGCTGCTGATCGCCGCCGCGCTCTCGGAAACAGAGTTGAAAGACCTGGCGCAGAAAAGCCGCCAACTGGGTCTGGGCGTGCTGTGCGAAATCCACGACGAAGGCGAACTGGGGCGCGCTTTGGATGCCGGGTGTGATTTGATCGGCGTCAACAGCCGCGACCTGCGTACGTTGGAGGTGGACCTGGGAACTGCGCTGCGGCTTGGCCCCAAGATTCCCGACGGCGTGCTGCGCGTGGCGGAAAGCGGCATCCGCACGGCGGACGATCTGCGCCGCCTGAGCGCAGCGGGGTTCCATGCTTTTCTCATCGGGGAGTCGTTGATGCAGTCGGAGATGCCGGGAGAGGCGCTGGCGCGCCTGCTGGCAGACTACACGGGCGACGCGCCGCCAAAGGGTTGAGTTTCCGAACAAGAACCGGCGCCCCGCACGAGCACCCATGACCTGGATCAAGATCTGCGGCACGACGAATCTCGAGGACGCACGCCTTGCGGCGGAAGTAGGCGCCGATGCCCTGGGGTTCGTGTTCGCGAAGAGCCCGCGGCGGGTGACGCCGGAGGCCGTGCGCGATATTGCGGTCGAGTTGCCGGCGAGTGTGGAAATCGTTGGCGTGTTTGTGAACGCTTCCCCCAAGCAGATTCTGGACACCGTGGAAACGGCCGGGCTCACGGGCGTGCAGTTGCATGACCAGGAGAGCGTCGAGTCTATCCGCGAATTTCGCGGCCAGTTGGCCGCCGGCGGCAGAAAGGTGAAGCTGCTGGCGGTGTGGCGGCTCGAGGAGTTCCCGCCGACGGGAGCCTTCGCGCTCGACTTTCCAACTGGCGCTGACCAGCCCGATGCACTCCTGCTGGATTCGCGGTCGCCGGCAGCCCGCGGCGGAACGGGAACCAGCTTTGACTGGAAGTCCTGGGGCACTTTTCTGGAGATGTTTCGCTTACGGAAGAGCCTGCCGCCGCTGGTGGTGGGGGGCGGCTTGAAGCCCGACAACGTCGGCCAAGCCATGCGGTTTCTGCAACCCTGGGGCGTGGATGTGGTGACCGGAGTGGAGAAGGAACCCGGCAAGAAAGATTCGGACAAAGTGCGGGCCTTCGTGCAGGCCGTCCGCCAGGCCGACAAGGAGTTGAGGCGACCATGACCGCCAAGCCGGCAAGGACGCAGGCGGGGCGCTTTGGCGCCTACGGCGGGCGCTACGTGCCCGAAACGCTGATGGCGGCGCTCGAGGAGCTGGAGCGCGAGTATCGGAAGGCGCAGCGCGACCGCGAGTTTCAGCGCCGCCTGGGCACGCTGCTGAAGACCTATGCGGGGCGGCCTACGCCGCTGTTTTTCGCCCGCCGGCTCACGCATCACCTAGGCGGGGCAAAGGTCTACCTGAAGCGCGAAGACCTGCTGCACACGGGCGCGCACAAGATCAACAACTGTTTGGGGCAGGCGCTTTTGGCGCAACGCATGCGCAAGCAGCGCATCATTGCCGAAACCGGCGCCGGGCAGCACGGCGTGGCCGCAGCCACGGTTTGCGCCCTCTTCGGGTACCAGTGCGTGGTCTACATGGGTACCGAGGACATGCGCCGCCAGGAGCTGAACGTCTTCCGCATGAAGCTGCTGGGAGCGGAGGTTGTGGGCGTGGAGGCCGGCTCGCGCACGCTCAAGGACGCCATCAACGAGGCCATGCGCGACTGGGTGACCAACGTGCGCACCACGCACTACCTGCTGGGCAGCGTGCTGGGTGCGCATCCCTACCCCACCATGGTGCGCGACTTCCAGTCGGTGATCGGGCGCGAGGCACGCCAGCAAGTACAGGAGGCCGAAGGCCGGCTGCCCACGGCGGTGGTGGCCTGCGTGGGCGGCGGCTCGAACGCCATGGGCATCTTCTATCGCTTTCGCAACGACCAGAAGGTCCGGTTCATCGGCGTGGAAGCCGGTGGCTGCGGCAGCAAGCTGGGCGAACATTCCGTGCGCTTTCGCGGCGGAAGCCCCGGAGTGCTGCAAGGAGCCTACACCTACGTTCTGCAGGACAAAGCTGGGCAAATTGCGCCGACTCATTCCGTTTCGGCGGGGCTGGATTACGCCGCGGTGGGTCCGGAGCTGGCGGCGATGAAGGAATCGGGCCGCGCCGAGTTCGTGGCGGCGTCGGACAAGGAAGCCCTCTCCGCCTGCCGCCTGCTGGCCAGGACTGAAGGCATTATTCCGGCGCTGGAATCGGCGCACGCCGTGGCCGAGTGCGTGAAGCGCGCACCCAGGATGAAAAAGTCGGACGTGATTCTGGTCAACCTTTCGGGGCGCGGCGACAAAGACATGGGCATTCTGATGGAGAACTCCTGAACCCGCATGGCACTGGACTTCCAGACTCGCCCGTCGCTCATCGCCTACGTAACCTGCGGCGATCCGAACATTCGAACCACGCGCGACATCGTGCTGGCGGCCCTTGCTTCCGGCGCCGACGCGGTGGAGCTGGGCGTTCCCTTCAGCGACCCGCTGGCGGATGGAACCGTGATCCAGCGCGCCAGCGAACGCGCGCTCAAGAACGGCACCACGCTGCAGGATGTTCTCCAGGTTGCGCAGCAGGTGCGCAAAGAGTCCGACAAGGGGCTGATTGTTTTTTCCTATTTGAACCCGGTATTGCAGTTCGGCTTGCAGCGCTTCTGCGAGGCGGCCGCGGATGCGGGCGTGGACGGCACGCTGATTACCGACTTGCCGGTGGAAGAGGCGGGCGACTATTTGCGCCACATGCGCAAGCACGATCTGAACACCGTTTTCCTGGCCGCGCCCACCAGCACCGAGGAGCGGCTGCGGCGCATTGCCGAGGCCTCGCGCGGGTTCATTTATGCCGTGGCGCGCACGGGGGTAACCGGCGCCCACGACCGCGTGGGCGTGGACGCGAGGTTGCTGGTGCAGCGCCTGCGCCGGCACACGGATTTGCCGATAGCCGTGGGCTTTGGCATCTCCACGCCGCAGCAGGTGCGCGCCGTGGGCCGATTTGCCGATGCCGCCGTGGTGGGCAGGGCCATCGTGCAGGCGGTGGAGCGCTGCGCGAGGCCGCGTCGCGCCCCAGCCGCCGTGGCCAAACTGGTGGCCGCGCTGGCCGCGCGGTCCCGCTGATCTTCCTGTGGTCTGCGTTTGCGCCGCCCGCGCAGTGAACCGTAGAATCACTACTCTATGAACAAAGTGGTAGCCAACGCCGAAGAAGCCATTCGCGACGTCACAGACGGCGCCAGCATCATGATTGGAGGGTTCGGGTTGTGCGGCATCCCGGAAAACCTCATCCAGGCGCTCTTGCGCAAGAACGTGAAGAACCTCACCACCATCAGCAACAACGCCGGAGTGGATGGCTTCGGACTGGGCTTCCTGCTGGCCAACCACCAGATCCGCAAGCACATCGGCACCTACGTGGGCGAGAACAAGATGCTCGAGGAAATGGTGCTCAAGGGCGAAGTGGAGCTGGAACTGGTGCCGCAGGGAACGTTTTCCGAGCGCATGCGCGCGGGCGGCGCCGGCATTGCGGCGTTTTACACGCCCACCGGATACGGCACCATGGTGGGCGAGGGCAAGCCGGTGGAAGAGTTCGACGGGCGGCCTTGCATCCGGGAACGGGCGCTGCGCGCCGACTTTGCCTTCGTGAAGGCGTGGAAGGGTGACCGCTGGGGCAATCTGGTGTATCGCAAGACGGCGCGCAACTTTAATCCCGTGATGGCCACCGCGGCGCGCGTCACCATTGCCGAGGTGGAAGAGCTGGTGGAGCTGGGTACGCTCGAGCCCGACCATGTGCACACACCGAGCGTCTACGTGAAGCGGATTTTCCAGGGATCCAATTACGAAAAGCGCATCGAGAAACGCACAACGAGGAAGAGGAATTTTTGATTTGTAATTTCAGCTTGCCCTGGCTTACTTCACACATCACGCGTTCACATGCCTGCTCCCGACAGCACCATCGAAGAGATCCGCAGCAGCGTGCTGCGCTATCTGCGCCGCTACGAAGAGGGCCACATGACGCTCAGCGATCTGGCCGCCGATTTGGCCGTGCTGGCGCCGGCCTACGACCACGCCATGGGCGGACTGGACGACTCCTACCAGCACTTGCTGGCGGTCGCCTACAAGTATCAGGTGGAATCGCGCACCGATGGCGGCCTTTCCCAGCACGAGTGGGAGCAAGCACTTACCGAATTTCGCCGCGCGGAGGCGGCGTGGTGAGGATCAGGTAAAGAGGATATGAGGGGAACAATGGTGACGGCAGCTCAACCCGACAAGCAGAAGGACATCGAAAAGCGCGACCGTATTGTGCGGCGCGTGGCGCAGGAATTGCGCGACGGCTTTTACGTCAACCTGGGCATCGGATTGCCGACGCTGGTGGCCAATCATGTGCCCCAGGGTATGGACGTGGTCCTGCAGAGCGAGAACGGCATGCTGGGCATCGGCCCGTATCCCTTCGAAGGCGAAGAAGATGCGGACCTGATCAACGCGGGCAAGGAGACGGTGACAGAGATGGCGGGCACAGCATACTTTTCCAGCGCCGACTCCTTCGCCATGATCCGCGGAGCGCACATCGACCTGAGCGTGCTGGGCGCCATGGAAGTGGACGAAGAGGGCAACCTGGCCAACTGGATGATTCCGGGCAAGATGGTGAAAGGCATGGGCGGGGCCATGGACCTGGTGGCGGGGGCGCGGCGGGTGATCATCGCCATGGAGCACACCACGCGCAAAGGCGAGCCCAAGATTCTGAAGAAGTGCTCGCTGCCGCTCACGGGAGTGAAGGTGGTGGATACGATCGTGACCGAGCTGGGCTACATGCGGGTGACGCCCACCGGGCTGGTGCTGGAAGAGGTTGCTCCCGGCCTCACCGCCGACGATGTGCAGGCGGCCACCGAGCCCACGCTCATCCTGAGTCCTACGCTGAAGGTGATGGAAGACTGAGCGCAGCCGGCGAAACTAGGCCCGGCTCGGCCGGCCGCCCAGCAGACGCGCGGGCAGCAGAATGATGGCGCGCAGCAACTCGAAGACACCTTCCACGGCAATCCCTACCAGGCGGAAGGGCAGCAGCAACAGCCAGACGATGGGATAGAGAACCAGCGCCAGCAGCGCCAGCGGCCAGTACAAGATCAGCAGCAGGCACCAGAGCAGGAAAGTCGTCATAGCAGTCCCTCCCGACAATCTCCAGGTGAATATACGCAACCCGCGGGTCCAAGGTTCCGGGTTTGGGCCTCATTTGCGGCCCGTCATCACCCCGCGGAAGAGAGAGATGGTAGGCAGGTCAGTTTTCTGCCAGCTTGCGCAGGGCATCGGCAAACGGCGGCCGGGCCACGCCGCGCTCGGTGATGATGGCGGCGATGAACTTGTGCGGGGTGACGTCGAAGGCGGGATTTTCCACGCGGATGCCCTCAGGGGCGATGCGCGTGCCTGCCAGGTGCGTGACCTCGCGCGCGGCGCGCTGTTCGATGGGAATTTTGGAGCCGTCCGGGGTCTCCAAATCGATGGAGGAGAAAGGCGCGGCCACGTAAAAGGGGATGTTGTGCTCCTTGGCCAAGACGGCCACGGTGTAGGTCCCGATCTTGTTGGCGACATCGCCGTTGGCGGCGATGCGATCGGCGCCCACCACCACCGCTTTGATCTTCCCCTGCGCCATCATGGCTCCGGCCATGCTGTCTGCAATGACCGTGGTGGGGATGCCGTCTTTGGCCAGCTCCCAGGCCGTCAGTCGTGAGCCCTGCAGGAAGGGCCGGGTCTCGTCGGCGTAGACCTCGAGCTTCTTGCCGGCCTCGACCGCGGCGCGAATCACGCCCAGGGCCGTGCCGTAACCGCCGCAGGTGGCGAGCGCGCCGGCGTTGCAGTGCGTCAGGACGGCGCCCGCGGCGGGCATGAGCGTGGCGCCGTGCTTGCCCATGGCCTCGTTGGCAGCGAGGTCTTCCACGTACATGCGCTGCGCTTCCGCAATCAGCATTTTCTTGATTTCGGCGACGGGCATCTCCGAGCAAGCCTCAAAGCGGCGGCGCATGCGCTCGATGGCCCAGAAAAGATTCACCGCCGTAGGCCGCGTTTCGGCCAGGGTGTCGCAGATGACGTCGAAGTTGCGGCGAAACTCAGCCACATGGTCGCCCTCGGCATCGCGCGCGCCCAGGGCCACGCCCATGGCGGCAGCCACGCCGATGGCGGGAGCTCCCCGCACCACCATGGTGCGGATGGCCCCGGCCACGTCTTCGTAGCTCTCGCAGGTTAAGTAAATCTCTTCCGTGGGCAGCTTGGTTTGATCGAGGAGGCGAACGCCTTCGTCGGTCCATTCCAGGGTCTTGATCATGAGATTAGAGCTTTCGTTTGCCGGTGCACTCGCTTCCGGCCTAGAGCGCGGCGCGCACGGCGCGCTGCTTCAGGTGCTCCTCGCGGATCTCGCCCGCCTTGAACACGGAGACAAATTGCGCCGGCGCCGCGGCTCGTTCCACAGCGGCCCGTCCACTCCCTTCTTCCCTTTCCACCAGGCAGATCACGCCGATCACGTTGAATCCAAACTGGCGGGCGGCCTCCAGGGCCTGCAGGGTGGACGCGCCCGTGGTGCAAACGTCGTCCACGATGACCACGTCGGCACCCTTCTGCTGGAATCCCTCAATGCGGCGGCCCGTGCCGTGTTCCTTTTCTTCTTTGCGCACCAGGAAGCCGTCGATCAGCCATTCCGCAGCGTCCACAGTTTTGGGCCGTTCGGAGGCGCGCCGCTGCACCTGCTGCGAGCTGAGAATGGCCACGGACACAACGATGGGATCAGCCCCCAGGGTCATGCCGCCGATGGCCTGCGGCTGCCAGCCGCGGGTGCGAATTTCGTCCAGCACTACGCGACCCGTGAGGCGCGCGCCTTCGGCGTTCAAAGTGGTGGCGCGGCAGTCGATGTAGTAGTCGCTGGTTGCGCCCGAGGAAAGGCGGAACTCGCCCAGCTGGAACGACTGCTCCGCCAGCATTTCCAACAGGTCCTGACGCGGTGTGCTCATGCGAAGAGTAACGATATCACGAGTGAAAGCAGCGGGCACTTACTCCAACATGCGCTCCATTTGTCGAAAACGGTCCGTGGCCAGATACAGCGTGAAAAACAGCGTGAAGTTGTACGCAGCGTGCAACAGATAGGGGGCCGCCACAGACCCGGTGCGGGCGCGCACCACGGTGAACAGCAGCCCTACCAGAAACAGCATCAGCAGCGGGGCCCAATGGTGGGCCAGTTGCGCGCCGTGCACCACGGCAAACGCCGCCGAAGTCAGCAGCACGCCCAGGGTGACGCCGGCGCGCCGTGCCAGCACCGGGTACAGGAACCCGCGGAAGAACAGCTCTTCCACGAAAGGCGCCACCGCGATTCCGAACACCGCCATCAGGTAGGCGGCGTTGGTGTCCTGGAAGAACTTGTAGATGGGCAGCGAGCGCGGGATGGGGAGCAGGGCCGAGGAAATCTGCACGGCCAGCGCCAGCATCGTGCCACCGGCCAGGTACGCCATAAGGCGGTGCCGCTCCGGCCAGTTCCAGCGCAGCGCCTCCCAGAAATTGCTGCGATACCGTTTTGCCACCAGGCGATACATGAAGAAGAGCACCGCGACATACGCCAGGAACTGTGCCGCCAGGGCGATGCGCGTCACCTCCACCGGCGCCAACTCCTTGCCGGGCGAGCCGAGCGTGGCCAGCAACACTCCCACCGCGCTGAACGCCACGATGTAGAGCAGGGTCTGTGCGGCCATCCAGATGACGTCCCAAGCGCTCCAGACCGGAAAACGAACCTCTACCGCAACAGGCACAGAGGATTCAGAGCCTTCCGGCGGAGGCTGTTTTTGCAATTCGAATTGAAATGGCTCGGACATGTTCGCGCCAAAGGCTCTAGGAATGTACACGAGGCGAGGGCTTTGGTCTCAGGCCTTCGCCGGACCCTTTCGTCGTTTGTTGGTTCCGGGCCTGGCGGCCGCGGAGGCGGCGGCCAGCGCTTGCCCAGTATGCGACTTGCGGGAGCGCGTCACCTGCTCGGGGGTACCGTGCGCCACCACGCGGCCGCCTTCGTCGCCGCCCTCCGGGCCCAGGTCGATGATCCAGTCGGCGGCGCGGATGACGTCCAGATGGTGCTCGATGATGATCACTGTATTGCCCAGATCCGTGAGCCGATGGAGCACGTTGAGCAGCTTGTTGACGTCATCAAAGTGCAGGCCGGTGGTGGGTTCATCCAGCAGGTAGAGAGTTTTCCCCGTCTGCCGCTTGCTGAGTTCGCGCGCCAGCTTGATGCGCTGCGCCTCGCCGCCGGAGAGCGTCACAGCTGACTGCCCCAGATGGATGTAGCCCAGGCCCACGTCCAAAAGCGTCTGCAGCCGCTGCCGCGCCTGGGGAATGTTTTCCAGCACGGGCAGGGCTTCGGAGACGGGCAGATCCAGCAAGTCAGCGATGGAGTAGCCCCTGTATTTCACCGCCAGGGTCTCGTGGTTGTAGCGCTTGCCGCCGCAGATTTCGCACTGCACGTACACGTCGGGCAAAAAGTTCATCTCAATACGGCGCTGGCCCTCACCCTGGCAGGCCTCACAACGCCCACCGGAAACGTTGAAGGAAAATCGCCCGGCACGATAGCCGCGCTCGCGCGATTCCGGCAGCAGCGCGAACAGGTCGCGAATGTGCGTGAAGACGCCGGTGTAGGTGGCCGGGTTGGAGCGTGGCGTGCGTCCGATGGGCGACTGGTCAATCTGGATCACCTTGTCGATCAGCTCCGCTCCCACCACTTCCCTGTGCGCGCCCGGCTCCTCGCGAGAGCCGTAGAGTTGGCGCGCCAGCGCGCGGTACAGGATGTCATTCACCAAAGTGGATTTCCCCGAGCCGGATACTCCGGTGACCACCGTCATGACGTTCAGCGGGAACGCGACGTCCAGATTCTTCAGGTTGTTTTCGCGCGCGCCCATCACGGTCAACGCCCGGCCGTTGGGAGTCCGCCGCTGGGCGCGAGGTTCGATGCGCGCCTTGCCGGCAATGTACTGGCCGGTGAGCGAGGCCGCGACGCGCAGAATCTCCCGGGGAGTGCCCGCGGCCACCAGTTCGCCGCCGTGGCGGCCGGCTCCGGGCCCCAGGTCAATCACGTAGTCGGCGCGGCGGATGGTGTCTTCGTCGTGCTCCACCACCAGCACGGTGTTGCCCAGGTCGCGCAGGGACTCGAGGGTCTCAAGCAGGCGCCCGTTGTCCCGGTGATGCAGGCCGATGGAGGGCTCGTCCAGCACATAGAGAACTCCGCGCAGCCGCGAGCCGATTTGCGTGGCCAGCCGCACGCGCTGCCCTTCGCCTCCCGAGAGCGTGGCCGCGGAGCGGTCCAGCGAGATATAGCCCAGCCCGACGGCGTGCAGAAATTCCAGGCGCTCGAGGATTTCGCGCAAGACCCGCCCGGCGACAACTTCTTCGCGGGCACCCAACCGGATGCCGCGCACCGCCCCAATGGCGCGCGCCAGGGGAAGCGCCGTGAGGTCGGCGATGGATTGGCCGTACACCCGCACCGCCA
>CAYRII010000082.1:0-10309 GCA_964424245.1 uncultured Terriglobales bacterium
ATTCGAAGTTTCGGTCGCCGGGAACGGGAAGCAGTCCCTGCCACTTGTGGCGCCGGGGAGCGAGGCCCACCGACTGTTGCCCGATGTTGCCGTCCACGTCGGCGTAAACCATGTTTTCCGGCGGCAGCTTCCAGCGCTCCATGGCGGCAAGAAACTGCTGCCAGTTCTGCGCGCGGTTGAGTGCCAGCGATCCCAGGTAGCCGGCGGTTCCCGGCTCCTGGCCCACCCAGCGCAGGGCGAGCGCGCGGTGCCGCTTGGCGTCTTCCCAGACGACCGGCCCGTGACGCGTGAACTTGAGCTCCACCGTAACCGGCTCTCCGCCTTTGACCGCAATGGTTTCCTTCTCCACGCGCAGCGGCTCCCATCCGCGCTCCGTGCGATAGCGCCGCGGGTTGCGCGAGTCCAAACGCTCCACGTACAGGTCTTGCTGGTCGATGGCAAAAATGGTGAAGCCCCAGGCGATGCGCTGATTGTGCCCGGCGGCGACGCCGGGCAGGGCGGGTTCGCCCGCTCCTATCGCGTCCCATCCCGGCGCCACCAGGTGCACGATGTAGCGCAGCGAAGGCACCGTCATGTTGCGGTGCGGATCGTTGGCCAAAAACGGCCGCCCGCTGGCCGTCAGCCTTCCCGCCAGCGCCCAGTTGTTGCTCCCGGCGGGGAAATCGACACGGGTGTCGCTGCCGATGAGGTCGTCGAGCAGGTCGGGCGAGAGTCCGGAGTAGTCAAAGCCGTAAACGGGATCCATCTTGGTGGGCGGATCGAGATCGAGCAGGCGCGCTGTGTTCTCCGGACCCTGATGCGCCATCAGCAGCGCGTTGTAGAGTTCGGATTCGGCGTTGGCAGTCATGGAATAAGCCGCCATGCGCGAAAGGCAGTCCTCGGGCTGCCAGGGCTCGGGCGCAAATCCCGCCAACTGGAACTCAAGCGGCCAGCCGCCCCGGCCGGGAGCCGCGCGCGAGGCGATGTAAGCGTTAATGCCGGCGGTGAAGGACTCCAAAATCTGGCGGGTGCCGGGGCCGTAGCTGGCGTATTCTGCCTCCATGTCGCCGCGGTAGCGCAGCAGCCGGGCTTTGACGTCGCGCGGCAGCGCCTGAGGTCCCAGCACCTCGGCCAGGCGTCCCTGTCCCACGCGCTTCCACAACTCCATCTGGAACAGGCGGTCCTGGGCGGCCACAAAGCCCTGCGCAAAAAACAGGTCGTGCTGGTTTTCCGCGTAGATGTGGGCCACGCCCCAGCGGTCGCGCAAAACCGTGACGGGTCGGCGCAGGCCGGGCAGAGTGGCGGTGCCGTCGGTGACGGAAAGCGCAGCGCGTCCTCGGGCGGCAAGGTCCGTCTCAACGGTGAGGGTGCCGCCGGCCAAAGTGAGCAGCAGAAGCAGGGACAGTGCAAGTTGCCGCCGCGGGCGCATGGGTCGCGCATTGTACCGCGAAGCGCCGGCAGGGGACGCTATCTCTGCTCTTGCGCCGGGCGGAGCCGGGCCGCACAATAGCAAGCAGCATGAAAAAACTGCGCGTGGGCGTGCTTTTCGGCGGGCGCAGCGGCGAGCACGAAGTTTCGCTGCTCTCGGCTGCGTCGGTCATTCAGGCCATCGATAGTGGCAAGTACGAGGTTGTCCCCATCGGCATCACCAAACAGGGCCGCTGGGTGACGGCGACGCACGCCGAGCTCCTGCTGCGCGGAAAAGACGTCGCTGCCGCCGGCGCCGCCCACTTGCGCGCCGGAGATCCGGCCGCCACGGCGCCCGCCGCCGTCCTGGCCAAGGGAGAAGGCGTGATTGTGCCACCCATGCCCGGCACGGGCGACGCGCAATCGCTCGTTCCCTTTGAGAGCCAGTCGCCCGCGACGCGTGCCGCCGGCCACGCCGTGCATGTGGACGTGATCTTTCCTGTGCTGCACGGCACCTTCGGCGAAGACGGCACCGTGCAGGGATTGCTGGAACTCGCCGATATTGCCTACGTGGGCGCGGGCGTCACCGGCTCGGCCTGCGGTATGGACAAGGATGTGATGAAGCGGCTCTTCGCCGCTGCCGGACTGCCCATCGTGAAGCACGTCACGGTGCTGCGCGCGGACTGGGAGCGCGATGCCAGCAGCGTGCGCCGCACCCTGGAAAAGAAGCTCAAGTATCCGGTGTTCATCAAGCCCGCTAACCTGGGCTCGTCGGTGGGGATCAGCAAGGTGCACAGCCGCGCGGAGCTGGCCGCGGCCATGGATCTGGCCGCTTCCTTCGACCGCAAGATCGTGGTGGAGGAGGGCGTGGGCGGCGCCAGGGGCAAGGCGCGCGAGATCGAGTGCTCGGTTCTGGGCAACGACCGCCCGGAAGCGTCGATTGCCGGGGAGATCGTGCCCTCCAAGGAGTTCTACGACTATGACGCCAAGTACCTGGACGAGGGCTCGGAGTTGGTGATTCCCGCGCGCCTCTCCAGGGCGCAGCAGAAAAACGTGCAGCAACTGGCCATTGGCGCCTTTCAGGCTGTGGATTGTGCCGGCCTGGCGCGCGTGGACTTCCTCATGCATCCCCGCAGCGGCAAGATTTATGTGAACGAGATCAACACCATGCCCGGCTTCACCTCCATCAGCATGTATCCCAAGCTGTGGGCGGCCACGGGCGTGCGTTATCCGCAACTGATCGACCGGCTGATCCAATTGGGCCTGGAGCGCCACGCGGAGAAGAAGCGCAACCGCTACAGCCGGTAGTGGAATCCCGAGCGGCGAGTTCCCGAAAAACTCGGTACCCGCTACTCGCACCTACTTTTCCAGAAACGTCGCGATGTACCAATGGTTGCCCCAGGCGTCCTCGACGCCCCCCGATCGCTCGCCGTAGGGCTGGTTTTTCAGCGGGTACACCGACTTCGCGCCGGCTGCCAGCGCGCGCTGGTACACCGCGTCCGCATCCGGAACGTAAAGGTGGAGGGCGCAGCGCAGCGGGGGAAAAGGACCGTGGACCTCTCCCAGTTCTACCATCGAGTCTCCGATGCGCAACATGGCGTGCGCCACATTCCCTTCGGGCGTGCGCTCGCACAGGGTTTCATCGGCCTCAAAGACCTGCTTCAGGAAGTCCAGCAGCCCGTCGGCTCCACTGACCTGCAGCCCGGGAGTCACGCTGCGAAAGCCCTCCGGCGCCAGCCCTGTGGCTCGGTGCGTGGCGATGTACCACGTGTTGCCGCACGGGTCCTTGACTCCCCCCTCGCGATCGCCGTAGGGCTGGTCCATGGGAGCGTAGAGGGATGTGGCCCCCGATGCCAGCGCGCTTGCGTAGGTTGCGTCGGCATCGCGAACGTAAAGATGGAGTCCGGCTGGCATCGGGGGCCATTTGCCACCTGGGTCTCCCATTTCCACAATGGAGTCGCCGATCCGTACCGCGGCGTGCTGCAGCGTGCCGTCCGGCCGCGGAAACCGCAGTTTCTCCTCACCGGCGAATGCCTGGCAACAGAAGTCCAGCATCCGGTCCGCGCCCTCCACGATCAGATAGGGCGTTACGGAGTGGGAGCCTTTGGGAATGAACTGAGCCGTTGCAGTTGTCATGGATACCTTCCTTTCGAGATCAACTTTCAGTTGTGCCTTGAAGTCTTCACTGGGAAGCTCGCGCAAGTCTGCCGCCAGGCGCAGCAACGCGCTGAGTTTCGGGTCTCGAGACGGCGGTACCGAGTCGGTGCGTGCCAGCAGCGCCTGCAGCGCCTGATCGAGTTGGTCCTGGGGAGAGCGCTTAGCCATGAGTCTCCTTCATGCGGCCGCGCAAACTTTCAAGAGCCCGAAACTGGAGCTGCTTCACCGCTCCGGGCGACCGTCCCAACTCCTGAGCCACCTCGGCAATGCTTTTCTGCCCCGCGAAGCGCAGATAGATCACGCGGCGCTGGTCGGCAGGCAGCCGGTCCACCATCTGAAAGAGCAGCGCGCGTTGCTCCGTTTCCTTCCAGACGGAATCGCCTACATCAGGTGCCGGTTCGTTGCTCTCCCGGCCGGCGCGCTGCCAGCGATCCACCAGGATGTTGTGGGCAATCCGCAACAGCCAAGCCGCGAACGGAACCCCGCGCCACTCGAACCGCTGCAAGTTCGCCAGGGCGTGGTGGAAGGCTTCGGAAGTTACGTCCTCGGCTTCGGCTCGGTTCTGCATGCGGCGAGCCACGTAGGCATAAACCCGATGGAAGTTCTCCTCATAGAGCTCCGCGAAGCGGCGGGGATCCTTCTGCGCCGCGGCAATTCGCAGCCGTTCCGCCTCTAAGCTGGAAGCCTTCAATCGATTCTCCGAGTTCGCCCCTTCCTACTGGAACAAACGCCCGGTGGAGGTAAAAGGTTACGCCCCCAGGAGCCCGGCGAAACAAAATTGTTGCAACCATTCCGGGCCTGTATAATCTAACTAACTGGTTAATTAATCATGCCCCGACCCAAAGCAATACGGCCCCGGCCCGCTCGCCGCGGGCGCCAGCGTCCCGGGCCGCGCGCCAACCGGGAAGAGGCGCGCGCCGCCATCCTGCAGGCCGCGCTCGAGGAGTTTGCCCACGAAGGCCTCGCCGGAGCGCGTACGGACCACATCGCGCGCGCCGCGGGCGTCAACAAGGCCCTGCTCTACTACTACTATCGCAACAAAGAGGCGCTCTACGGAGCGACGCTGGAGCACGTGTTCTCCGGGCTGGCGACCACGGTGAGTGCGGTGCTCGACCGGGACCTGCCGCCCCGGGACAAGGTGCTGGCCTGGGCGGGAGCGCACTTTGACTACATCGCCGCCTCGCCCATTTATCCGCGCGTGGTGCAGCGCGAGATGATGCGCGCCGGGCGCGCCGGCTCGCCCCACATGCGGCGCATCGCCGAACGCTATCTGCGGCCCATCCAGATGAAGCTGGCCCGGGTATTCCAGCAAGGCATGGAAAGCGGCGAGTTCCGCCGCGTGGACCCCATGCACTTCATTTTTTCCGTCGTCGCCATGAACGTTTTCTATTTCAGCAGCGTACCCGTGCTGCGCATTCTGTTTCACGGCGATCCTCTCACCCCCCAGCGCGTGGCCGAACGCCGCGCCGCCGTGCTCGACCTGGTGGCCGCCGCGCTGTTCGCACCGGCGCCCGCCGGAAGGAAGCGGCCGTGAGCAACCTCAACAAGTTCTCGTTTCTCATGATCGGCGTCGTCCTGGCGTCTGCCGCTTACTACTTTCTGGCGCGCGACTCCTCGCGCGAAATGGTGCTCGTCGGCACCGTGGATTCCAACCAGGTCCTCGTGGGCCCGCGCATCGGCGGGCGCATCGTCCAGCTCAAAGTGGACGAAGGAACCGAAGTCAAAGCCGGAGACCTGATCGCGCTCCTGGACTCGGCGGAACTGGAAGCACAGCGCCAGGCCGCGGTTGCCACCGTGACCGGGCTGGGCTCGCGCGTTTCCGAGTCGCGCGCGCGCGAAGAACTGGCCGCGGGCGAAACCTCGAGCGGCGTCAGCGCCGCACAGGCGCTTTTAGAATCCGCCCGCTCGCAACTGGCCGAGGCCCGGGCCGATGCGGAACGTGTGCGCTTGGATAACGATCGCATGGTCGCACTGGCCGATGCCGGGGTAGCGTCGCAGCAGGAGCGCGATCGCTCCGTGGCAGCCCTGAAGGCGGTGCGCGCGCGCGTTGCCTCCCTGGAGGATCAGGTGCGCGCCGCCCAGGCGGAGGTCAAAGGCGCACAGGCGCGCACGCACCAGGCGCATGCCGCCACGAGCAGCGTGGCTGCCACACGCTCCGAGCTGGAGCAGGCGCGCGCGCGACTGCAGGAAATCGAAACCCGGCTGGGCTACACGCGCGTGACGGCGCCGCTCTCCGGCACGGTTTCCGTGCGCGTGGCGCGCGAAGGCGAAGTGGTGAGCGCTGGCGCTCCCATCGTCACCCTGGTCGATCTGAGTGACACCTGGGTGCGCGCCGCGCTCCCCGAGACCGCGGCAACGCGCATCGGCATCGGCGACGCGCTCGACGTCCGGCTGGCGTCCGGCGAGCGGCTGCCGGGCAAGGTGATCTTCAAGGCAGCCGAAGGAGAGTTTGCCACGCAGCGCGACGTGAGCCGCGCCAAGCGCGATATCCGCACCGTGGTGCTCAAGGTCCGCGTGGACAACGCGAAAAAGATTCTTGTGCCGGGCATGACGGCAGAGGTGCTGGTGCCCGAGGACAAGCTGCCGCAATAGCCATGAACACTTTTGTCAGGCCGCGCAACGGAAAGCCCAATGGCAATGGCCCGCCCGCCATCGAGGTGGAGCACATCACCAAGAAGTACGGCGACTTCACCGCCGTGGACGATGTCTCCTTCGCCGTGGCGGAGGGCGAAATCTTCGGCCTGCTGGGACCGAACGGCGCCGGCAAGTCCACCTTGATCCGCATGATGACCACGCTCATTGAGATCACGGGCGGCCAGGCGCGCATCGGCGGGCACGACGTGCGCCGGGAGCCCGATGCGGCGCGCCGGCTGATCGGCGTGATTCCGCAGGCCATGACCAGCGACCTCGACCTGACCGTGGAAGAGAACCTGAACATCTACGCCAAGCTCTACGGTGTGCCCGGTTCAGAGCGCAAGCGCTCCGTGGATGAACTGCTGGAGATGGTGAACCTGGAGCGCTGGCGCACCAAGCCCACCAAGAACCTCTCCGGCGGCATGCGGCGCCGGCTGGAAATTGCGCGCGGCCTGGTGCACCGGCCCAAGATTTTCTTTCTCGACGAGCCCACCACGGGCCTCGACCCGGTTTCGCGCGTCGCGGTCTGGGAGATGATCACGCGCCTCAAGGAGGAACGCGACCTTACGGTCTTGATCACCACGCACTACATGGAGGAGGCGGACCGCCTGTGTGACCGCATCGCCATCGTCGACCACGGGAAGCTGGTAGCGCTTGATTCGCCCGAAGCCTTGAAGGCAACCGTGCCGGGCTCCAACGTCATTGAAGTTCATTTTTCCACCACTTCGCCCGAATTCGAGGAACGGCTGAGGAAGCTGGGCCGCGTGCACTCGGTGCAGCCGCTGGGCGGAACCGCCTACCGCATCCTGTCGGATGAGGGATCGCTGACCACGACCGAACTGGTTTGCATGGCCTTGGTCGAAAAGGTGGAAGTGAAGTCGCTCACCGTGCAGAACACCACGCTCGACGACGTCTTCGTGCACTACACCGGGCGCCAACTGCGCGACGAGGCCGTGAAGGCCTTTGCCTACACCGGAGCTTTGTTCCAATGACGCGGCCATGGTCCAACCCGCGCGGCGAGGTGCGGCGATGAACCGCATTCTGGCCCTGGTAGAGCGCGACATGCGCAAGTTTTTCCGCTCGCCTGCGCTCATGATGGTGGCCATGGTGTTTCCCCTGATCCAGTTGATCGTGCTGGGCAACGCCTTTGGAGGAAAAATCCGCAACGCCCGCGTGGCCGTGGTGGACTACGACCGCGGCCCCCAGTCCCTGAAGGTGCGCCAGGCGTTCGATTCCGTGCAGGCCAACGTGGGCACGTTCTATCCCGTCTACTACCAGGACGAACGCCAGGCGGTCGAAGACGTGCGCGACAGCAAAGTGGAAGGCGCGCTCGTCATTCCTCCCGAGTTTTCCCGCCGTGTGTACGAGCAAAACCGCCCGCGCATCGCGCTGGTGGTGGACAACACGGACAACTTCATGACCGCTGCTCTGGAGCAGAAGCTGGGAGAGCTGGTGGAGGCTCTGAACCAGCCGGAGATCGAACCTCGCCTGGTGCGCCAGGTGGCGCTGGACATCGTGGAGCTTTATCCCTACGTGGAATACATGAAGTACCTGCTCCCGGGCTCCATCACCCTGGCCATCTTCGTGTCTGTGATGATTGGCGGCGGAATCGTTTTCATCGACGACAAGGCGCGCGGCGTCCACGAAGGCTATCTGGTAACGCCCATTTCCAAGCTGGAACTGGTGTTCGGCTTCAACCTCGCAGGCGCGCTCAAGGCCATGATTGCCGGCTCGGTGCTCACCGTAGTCGGATCCATGCTGGCCGGGGTCAGCGGGGCGTTTCAGCCCGGAAGAATCGCCTGGCTCCTGGTGCTCATCGTCACCACCTCCTTTGCCTTTGTCTCCATGATGTTTTTTTTCATGGCGAGGGTCGAGGACCCGCTGGTGCCTCGCGCCACGTTCGGCATCCTCAACACGCTGTTGTTTTTCCCCTCGGGCGCCATCTATCCCATCCAGTCCTTCCCCTGGTGGTTGAAGGCCATTTCCGTCATCAATCCGTTCACCTACGCCGTGCATGGCTTCAAGGCCGTCCTGTTGAAAGAGGCGGGAATTGCTGCCATCTGGCCCGACCTGCTGTTCCTGGCGCTGTTCACCGTGGCGATGACCATCGGAGCAACGTTTCTGTTCCGGCGCACGCTCTGAGCCGGCGCCGCCACGATTCCTCGGCGGTTCCCGCCCGCTGAGAACGCACTCCCGCGCTTGTGCCATACTCCTTGCCTATGACCCTGTTCGAGGCCCCGGAATACGACCCGGCGCGTGAGCGGCGGCGCAAGCTGCTGATTGCGATTGCGGTTTTGGCGGTCGTGCTCGCAACGCTTGTGGCCTACCTGTACCGCAACTGGCGGGAGGAGCGCGTGGTGCAGAAGTTCTTCACCGCGCTCCAGGCCAGGGACTACGAAAACGCCTACGCCATCTGGATGGCGGACCCGGAGTGGAAACAGCACACCGAGCGCTATCGCACCTATCCCTTCGAGGATTTCTATCGCGATTGGGGACCGGGCGGGGAGTGGGGCCTGATTCGCAGCTTTCACGTTGACGGCTCGGCCAGCCCGCCGCAGGGAGGCAGCGGCATTGTCGTGGAAGTCACCGTCAACGAGCGCCACCAGAAGGCGCGCCTCTGGGTGGAAAAGAAAGACCGCAGCCTGACGTTCTCTCCGTTCTAGGAGGCGGTCTCCGGCGGCGCCGCCAGCCGGGCCAGCGCTTTTTCCAGCGACCCCTCGTCTTCCACGTTGAGGCACGTTTGCGAGCGGTCAATCTGGCGCATCAACCCGCTCAACACTTTCCCGGGGCCCACTTCCACGAAAACTTCCGCGCCGTTGCGCAGCAGTTCCCGCACGCATTCCACCCACTGCACCGCTCCAGTCACCTGGCGGATGAGGGCGTTGCGCGCCTTGTCGGATTCTATGGTCATTGCTGCATCCACGTTGTTGACCACGGGAATGATGGAGGCGTGGAACAGTGTGCGGCTGAGGTCTGCCGCTAGCCGGTCCTGCGCGGGCTGCATGAGCGCGCAGTGGAAGGGAGCGGAAACCGGAAGCAGGACGGCGCGCTTGGCGCCGCGCGCCTTGGCCAGTTCCGCGGCGCGCTCCACCGCCCGCCGGCTGCCGGAAATCACAATCTGCTCCGGCGAGTTGAGGTTGGCCGGGGAGACGACCTCGCCCTGCGCCGCTTCCTGGCAGACCGCGCGCAACGGCTCCAGGCCCATGCCCAGGATGGCGGCCATGGCGCCTTCGCCCGCGGCAACGGCCTCCTGCATGTAGCGGCCGCGGTTGCGCACCGTGCGCACCGCGTCGGCAAATTCGAGCGTGCCCGCGGCCACGTGCGCCGAATACTCTCCCAGGCTGTGGCCCGCGGCCAGCGCCGGCGCCACGCCTTTCTCCGCCAGCACGCGCAGCGCCGCCACCGAAGCCGTCAGGATGGCGGGCTGGGTGAACTCGGTCATCTTCTGCTTTTCTTCCGGACCCTCCCAGCATAGCGCGGAAAGAGAAAAGCCCAGGGCGGCATCGGCTTCGGCAAACGTCTCGCGGGCGATCGCATGGCGCTCTGCGAGTTCCTTGCCCATGCCCACTTGCTGCGACCCCTGGCCGGGAAACAGGAAGGCGAGACGTGGTGAATGAGGGCTCATGCGGATGGCATCGTTGCGCCGCGCATCAGGTGGCCGCCGCCGGTGACTTGGCGCCCGCCGCGGCGATTTCCTGCTCGATGTGGTGATTGATCCGGCGCTCCACGGATTCTGCCGCCACCCGGATGGCGTTCTTGATGGCGGTGTTGTTGGAGGAGCCGTGCGTGATGATGCACACGCCTTTCACCCCTAACAGCGGCGCGCCTCCGTACTCGGAGTGGTCGAGGCGCTTCTTGAAATCGGCAAAGGCGCGGCGGGAAAGCAGAGCGCCCACCTGCGCGGCGATGGTGGATTCCAGAGACTCGCGCAGCATGGTGCGCACCATCTGGCCCACACCTTCGCTGGTCTTGAGCGCCACGTTGCCCACAAAGCCGTCGCAGACGATCACGTCCACGTTGCCCAGGAAAAGATCGCGCCCTTCCACGTTGCCCACAAAGTGGAGCGGAAGCTGCTTCATCAGCGGCAGCGTTTCGCGCGTCAGTTCGTTGCCCTTGGCCTCTTCTTCTCCGA